>JBHARQ010000200.1:0-3266 GCA_041831015.1 Simonsiella sp.
ACCAACGGGATGGGTTTGCAAATCGGCTGACACCAAGCCAATATGTAGGGGCTTATCCGCCATTTCAGGCGATAAGGTGATGGGTTGATTTGGTTTAGCTTGTGCGACAAATAGTTGTCCTAAACGGCGTACACGTTCGTCAATCACTTCGGGTTGATAGGGAACGATGTAATGTTGTGTGAAGACGAGATTGGCTAATGCGTTGGCGTAGCTTGGATTGTTTTGCAAAATATCTTGGTAATGTTGGTAGGCGGTCTGAAAATCCAATTCGTCTTGACAAAGGGTTGCCAGATTGAATTTTGCCAATTCATAGTCGGGTTTGATTGCCAATACTTTTTGATAATATTCGGCGGATTCTTGGCGGCGGTCTAATTTTTGCAGGGTAACCCCCATATTTAACAATCCATCCAAATGATTCGGCTCAAGTTGCAAGGCTTGAGACAAGTATTGATGTGCTTGTTTTAATTCGCCCATAATTTGGTAAGCTCGCCCCATATTACTTAAGAGCGAGGCTTGATTTTGCCAATTGGGAATGCGTTTCCACATGTCTATGCCTTCGGCAAAACGTTGGTTTTCACACAAAAGAATGGCATAGACATTGTTAATGTCGTTATGGGCATATTGGGTTTGGTTTGCCAATTTTTCGCAACGTTGTAGTGCGTGTTGGCTATCACCTTGTTTCCACATATAAACCACTATGTGCAATTCTGCTTTCCAGTCGTTGAGTGGTGGTGGTTCGGGCGTATGATTTTTTAGTAATTTGTTGAACAAGGGATTTTGGGCAATGTTTTTAGTCGGTTTTTTAGTGGGGCGTTTGGACATGATGATTTAGGAAAATGTGTGGGGTTGATGGATAAACGTTGGGCTGCCACTCGCCAAAGAGTGGGTGTGGCGGCGATACGCCACGTTTCTGGGTAATCTGCTATTTTTATAATGAAGGCAGCCATTTTCAGGCTGCCTGAAAGATTTATTTGAGCAAATCTTCGTTTTTAGCGTGTGTCCATTTGCTGTTACGTTTGTCTAGATATTGGAAGTGTTCATTGGTAAATGTGCCTTGCATGCAGGTATAGCGAGTATTACGAACATTAAGTGTTTTGTTTTGCATGGCTTGCTGCATGGCACCTGGCCCTGTCATTTGAAATACGCCACGTTCTACCCGACGTTGGTCAATATTGTCTTTGATAATGGCAAGGGTATCGCGCATTAATTCGGTATGTGGTTCGGTGGCAATGAAGTAGTTGGTAAATTCTTGATTACGATACACCAGCACTTCGCTGACATCATCTGCCACGCTCAAGGAAATGGGGCAAACCAGTTGTGCATCAATATCAATATAAATTCCGCCTAATTTTTCTAATACAAAAACACGCCAAAAATCGGCTTGTGATGCACCATTGGTTAATTTACTGTATGCAGCAAACGTGGCTTCATCGCCATGTTGTTGAATAAACTCGGCACGCGCTTCGGTACTCACAATCACGCGACATCAAGCGATTAATTAAATAATTACAATATACAGGTAAGGTAACACGATTACTGTAATTGGTTTGCCAAATGATTTTGGGAATACGGCTATTGCTAGCTGGGGTGGTCATTTGCGCCGCATTCCATTCGGGAATGACAAATCGTTTATTGGGAAACACGGCATGAAAAGGATAAGCCGAAATTTTAACCAGATTACCAATCAAACGTGATAAGCGATTAGCAATAAAAATCAAAGTTTTATATTTAATAGGGCGTTCTTGAGTCATCATAATAGGTATCTGGTGTATGAAAAAACCTTTATTTTAAATGAAAAAATATGAAGTGGACAAATGAAACAGATAAAGCTATCCTTGCGCAGTTTTCATTTCAGGCTGCCTGAAACCATCTTTTTCCACTTAAATAATGAGAAAGTGAATGTTATGAGCGAATATTTATTCACATCTGAATCCGTATCCGAAGGACACCCAGATAAAGTTGCCGACCAAATTTCCGATGCGATTTTGGACGCGATTTTTGTCCAAGACCCCAAAGCGCGTGTGGCAGCAGAAACATTGGTTGCCACCGATTTGTGCGTATTGGCTGGCGAAATCACCACCACTGCAAATGTGGACTACGAACAAATTGCCCGCGAAACAGTACGCCGCATTGGTTACAACGACCCGAGCTTGGGTTTTGCAGCCGATACATTTAAACTGGTTTTGAATTATGGTCAGCAATCGCCTGACATTGCTCAAGGCGTAAACGAAGGCGAAGGCGTGGATTTGAATCAAGGTGCAGGCGACCAAGGTTTGATGTTTGGTTATGCGTGTGATGAAACGCCTTCTTTGATGCCGTTTGCGATTTATTACAGCCATCGTTTGATGCAGCGTCAAAGTGAAGTGCGTAAAAGTGGCTTGTTGCCATGGTTGCGCCCAGACGCGAAAGCGCAACTAACGGTGGCTTACGACAGCGAAACGGGTCGTGTGAAACGTATTGACACCATCGTATTATCAACACAACATGATGAATCCATTTCACGCGATGATTTGATTAAAGCGGTTAAAGAACACATCATCGCGCCTGTCTTGCCCAAAGAATTGATTACGCCTGAAACAAAATATCATATTAATCCAACGGGTGTTTTCATCATCGGCGGCCCTCACGGCGATTGTGGTTTGACAGGTCGCAAAATTATTGTGGACACTTACGGCGGTGCGGCTCCACACGGCGGCGGCGCATTCTCTGGCAAAGACCCCAGCAAAGTAGACCGTTCGGCTGCTTATGCAGGTCGTTATGTGGCGAAAAATATCGTGGCAGCAGGTTTGGCAAAACAATGTCAAATTCAAATTTCTTACGCGATTGGCATTGCCGAGCCAACGTCTATTTCTATTGACACCTTTGGCACGGGCGTGTTAAACGAAGCTGAATTGATTGCTTTGGTGCGTGAACATTTTGATTTGCGCCCCAAAGGCATTATTCAAATGTTGGATTTATTGCGCCCAATTTATGGTAAAACAGCCGCTTACGGACATTTTGGTCGTGAAGAACCTGAATTTACTTGGGAACGCACCGACAAAGCCGCCGCATTACGCGCAGCAGCAAAATTATAATTTAATTCAATCATCTAATTAGCCAATCATCGTTTTTAAAATATGATGATTGGCTAATTTTTACGTTTCAGGCTGCCTGAAAGATGATGATATTTGATGGTTAAATATACCGATTTTTTCTATTCAATGATAAAATTACACCCAATCAACCAAATTTGTTACATTTATACATCATGAACACCAAATTATTAC
>JBHARQ010000201.1:0-9421 GCA_041831015.1 Simonsiella sp.
AAATATTTGGCGACGAGCCGTCGCCGTTCCATATGGTATTATTCAAATTTTATCGCGTACTGAAAGTATTTATAAAATAAGTAGTTTAGATAATTTGAAAATTTATTTTAATCCTGTACTGCCAAATCCGCCTACACCGCGCTCGGATGCGGCAAATTCTTCTACTAATTCAAAAGTGGCTTGCACCACTGGCACAATGACCATTTGGGCAATGCGTTCAAAAGGTTGAATCTCAAAGGGTTGGTTGCTGCGATTCCATAGTGATACCATGAGTTCGCCTTGATAGTCTGAATCAATCAATCCTACTAAATTTCCCAACACAATGCCGTGTTTATGCCCTAAACCTGAACGGGGTAAGAGCATGGCAGCTAAATGGGGGGTTGTCTAGATAGATGGCGATGCCTGTGGGAATGAGTTTGGTTTCGCCTGCGGCTAGGGTGATGGTTTCGTTGATGCAGGCGCGTAGGTCTAGTCCTGCTGAACCTGTGGTGGCGTATGCTGGCAGTTGGTCGGCGATGGCTGGGTTGATGATTTTGAGTTGGACGTTGTTCATGGGCGTTCCTTGGGGCTGTTTTTATGGAGTGCAATGGATTCGTGCCAGTCGCCTAAAGCGTGGGTGCGGCGGCAAGACGCCGCGTTCTGGCGAAGTACTGTTTTTTTTAAATTATTATGCGGTTTTGTCGCGCCACATGTAGTAATCTCGTAAGGGCGGCACGGGTGGGTTGAGGCAATGTTGGCAGATGGCGGTGGTTTCGTCATCGTCATCAAATTCGTTGCTGATGTGGTTGGCGTTGGGGTCAAAGCGGCTTTGTTGTAAGACGGCTTGCACCAAGGCTTGGGCTTGCAGGACGTCAAATGGGAATTTTTCTAGGATTTCATTGAGTAATTGGGTCTCGGCTGCGCTAAAGGACTGGGAATAGTCGGTAATGAGTTGTTGGAAATGGGGGTCGTTGATTTTGTCGTATAATGTTGTGGTGGCAAGCATGATGTGTTGCATTTCGTCTGATTTAAAAGTGGAATGATACCTGATTTTTGGGTGTGAAAGGTATTTAGGGGTTAAAACCTTTGCAAAACTCACTACACCGTCATTCCTGCGTAGGCAGGAATCCAAGCATCTGCAACACAACGATATGTTTCTTAATTGAAAAGTTGGATTACCGCCTGCGCGGTAATGACGATGTAGTTGATGTTTTTGGTGTTTTGCAAAGGTTTCAGGCTGCCTGAAAGGTTTTTTTATTTTTTAATTGAGGAATTTAATGATATGCCTATTTGGTTTTATTATGCGCTGGCATCGGCGGTATTTGCTGCGCTGACGGCGATTTTTGCGAAAGTGGGTTTGCAGGGCATTAATTCGGATTTTGCGACGTTTATTCGGACGATTGTGATTATTGTCGCATTGACGGCGTTTTTGAGTTATACGAAGAAATGGCAGCCGCTCCATACGTTGTCGGCTAAAAATTGGGTGTTTTTGATTTTGTCGGGTTTGGCAACGGGGGCGTCGTGGTTGGCTTATTTTAAGGCGTTGCAACTGGGGGATGCGTCTCAAGTTGCGCCGATTGATAAGTTGAGTTTGGTGTTGGTTACGATTTTTGCGGTGATTTTTTTGGGCGAGCGTCCGAATGGTCAGGAATGGCTGGGAATTGGTTTGGTGGCGGCTGGGGTGTTGGTGTTGGCATTTAAGCGTTAATTTTTTTGATTTAATTTAGGGGCTAATGACATTTCGTTTTACACTTGCTTTCGCATCAAAAATCGCCCACTTCCGCGTTAAAAATACTCATCAGGTGTTCAACCTGATTCGCATTTTTGCCTTGAATTGGTCGTTTTTGCTGACAAAATCAAGGTGCAAAACAAAATGTCATCAGCCCCTAACCAGCATGGATGCAATTAAAGTGATTTGTATCCATGCTGGTTAAATTTTATATTTAGGAATGTTCCAACCAAATCGCGCTGACCATGCGTCCTGTTTGTCCATCACGGCGATAGGAGAAAAAGGTATCGCGCTCTAAAACGGTGCAATGTTGCCCACCTGAAATTTGGGTAACGCCTTTGCGCTGCAAAATGAGTTTGGCTAATAGGTAGATATCTGCCAAATATTTGCCATCCGCAATGGGTGTAAATGCTCGCTGGGCTGTGGGTAATTGGCTGCAAAATGTGTCCCATACTTCTTGCCCGACTTCAAAGGCTTCTGCACCAATGGCTGGTGCGAAATATGCCATGATTTCAATCGGCTCAACATTCATTGCAGCCACCGTATTTTGTAACACGCCGCCTGCCAAACCACGCCAACCTGCGTGTGCCGCCGCTACAGTCGTTCCTGCTCGGTCGCAAAATAAGACAGGTAAACAATCAGCGGTCATGACTGCACACGCAACGGTGCCTGTATTATCCCATGCAGCATCGGCATCCAATGGTGTTTGAATGCTGCTGGCTGCCTGAACCACATGGCTGCTGTGAATTTGATTCAAATATGCCATCGGTACAGGCACTTGTGCTTGTACCAAAGCGCGATTATGTGCCACATGAGCTGGGTCATCGCCAACATGTGCGCCCACATTCAGGCTGCTGTAAACGCCTTGACTGATGCCGCCGTTGCGTGTGGTCATCAGAGTTTTCACATGGCTGGGCGCACGCCAATTGGCATGAAAAAAGCTGCCTGAAATTGGCGTTCCCAAATCAATAGCTTGATTAAGTAAATGATGATTCATAATAATTTTAATTTAATGACGATACGCATTCATCAGACTGCCTGCAAATGGCGTCCACACCACAGCTTTTAAGCCGCTCTTTTTCAAACGATTGTTTGTCCAAGTATTGCATGTATTGAATGCGGTATAACGCCCATTGGCTTCGTAAAATACATCGCTTTCATGATAAAAAGCATTGGGAATTTGAATGGGTTGATGCGTATCAGGGTCAAATTTAAAGCTGGGTAAAATGTCTTCAATCAAACGTTCATATTCGGCGGCGGTTAATTGCACACGAATGCTATTGACGTGTTCTTGCGGTGCATTCGGATAAAACGTTACATGCATGGCAGAACCACCCAAACCTGTAATGGCTTTCAATGCCGTATTAGGACGCAAATCTGCCCAAGTTGGACTTTCTAAATAAAATCCACGGTCGCCCCACCCTATTCCCACATATTCCGCCGCTTGACCCGCTCGCGTATGCAAAGGATTAACAACTTTGTGCCAATCATAAATATCACTTTTCATGGGCATCACAATATCGGTATGAACACCGTTGCTCATCAAATAAATACTGACATCCCCACTCATCGATTTATCGCGGTCGGCATGAATTTCCATCATACCCAATAATAATGCCGCTAATAAATAAGTAAATATCAATGACATCACACCAATTGCCGTTTTTAAACCATATTCCTGCCATTTTTGAGTGTTGATTTTTTGAATGATGTTTTTGAAATTCATTTCAGGTAGCCTGAATTATTAATCATAAGGTTAAGCGTTTTGTTTGGCAGCCCATTCAGCAGGTGTGGCAGCGACTTGAATGGACAGCGCGTGTAATTCATTGCTGGCTAATTGCGCCGCCAAACCATCTTTAATCAAACGATGACGCGCCAAACGCATTTTACCTTCAAATTCACTCGATACAATTTGTGCAAAAAAATGATGACCATCGCCTTCCACCGCCACAAATTCGCAGGGAATCACATTTTCAATCATTTGTTTCACTTGTTCTGGGTGTAACATATTTATTCCTTTAGATGAAATGATTTTAAATTTGAATCTTTAGGCAGCCTGTTTGATGACATGTCCCCAAAAAGTTGCCTGAATAGTGATTTTTCTATTTTTTCAAAATATATTTACGCACAGCCGCATTATGCTCTTCCAAAGTGGTACTGAAATAGCTGTGATTGGTGCCGTCTAATTTTGCCACAAAATACAAATATTTTGCATCGCTTGGATGTGCTGCGGCTTCCAAAGCGGCACGGCTAGGCAATGCAATCGGCGTGGGCGTTAAACCTGCGCGAGTATAAGTATTATACGGCGTATCGGTTTGCAAATCACTGCGGCGGATATTGCCTTTGTAGCTGTCGCCCATGCCATAAATCACCGTTGGGTCGGTTTGTAAACGCATACCAATTTCCAAACGATTACGGAATACAGCAGAAATATGTTTGCGGTCATCGGGATGCGCCGACTCTTTTTCCACAATACTCGCCATAATCAGCAATTCATAAGGCGTTTTGTAAGGCAAATTTTTGTCGCGTCCATTCCACGCATCATCCAAATGCGCTTGCATCATTTTGTAAGCAGCACGATAAATTTGCAAATCGCTGCTGCCTTGGTCGGTTTCATAGCTTTCGGGAAAGAATAAACCTTCTGGATTTTTTGATGGCGCATCGGGTGCAATTTCAGCCAATAATTGTTCATCAGACCAATCCGCCGTATCGTGTTGCAAATCAGGATTTTCATTGATGATTTTACGCATATCTTTGAAACGCATTCCTTCAATAATCCGCACGGTGGTGGCATCAGGACGCTTATTTTTCAAATATTGTACGATTTCCCAAGTAGATGCTTTACTTGGAATTTTGTAACTTCCGGGGCGAATGTCTGTATTCAAGCCATTCATTTGCCCAGCCAAGCGCACCGCCATTTTACTGTACACCACATTATCCTGCGCCAACTGCGCCGCCACACTCGCCAAACCTTGACCTTTTTCAATTCGCAAGCGGTAATCTTTGGGCGTATCTTTCTGCATCAACAATAATGTTGCAAATACGCCACCAAACAGCACAAATGGCAAGGTAAAGCCAAGCAAAATTTTCAATAGTTTTTTAAACATAGTCGTATGTTGCGTGAAAAACGCGAAGTATAAGGTATATGAAACAATAATTGAATTCTTTCAGTGTACTTTTTTACTTTCAGGCAGCCTGAAAATGGTCAAAAAACAGTCAGAAACCGCATCAAATCAGATTTGCAGAAACTTGAGAAAAAAACCACTTTTGATTATGATAGCGACATCGTTCGTTTTCAAATTTGTCTATTTAAAGAAAGAGTCATTTGCTATGTTCCCACATCAAAATAAATTATTGGCAATTTGCGCCGCTTTGACATTAAGCGCGTGTGCCACGCAACAAAATCCTGCTCCCGTTGTGTCAGGCACCGACACCAGCATTTACACCCCAAGCACCACACCTACCATTGACACCAGCAGCACGGTCAGCACATCAACCAACAATCCTTATGGTGCCACCCCTTACGACCCCAACGTCAATGTACCCACCAACACATCAACCACCACGCCTGTGGTTTCAGACAGCAGCAATATGACCAATACAATGGGTACCGCACCTCGTCAACCTTATGTTGGTAATTATTCCCCAGTTGATAAATCAGCCAGTGTGCACACGGTAACATCAGGCGATACCGTTTACAACATTTCCAAACGCTACGGCATCAGCCAAGCCGATTTACGCGCATGGAATAATATTGGTGAAGACAATGCCATCCATTTAGGTCAAACGCTGCGCGTGAAACCAACAAGCACGGTAAGCACTACACCCGTAACCCCACCACCTGCAACATCCAATCAAGTGGTTACCAATGCATCCACGCCCGTGGTGAGCGGCAGCACCAAAACCGTATCAGGCATCACATGGCAGTCCCCTACCAACGGCAAACTGATTCAACCATTTGGTAATGGTAACAACGGTATGCAAATTGGCGGTACACGCGGTCAACCAGTTGTGGCGGCGGCTGATGGACAGGTGGTGTATAGTGGTTCAGGTTTGCGTGGTTATGGTAATTTGGTGATTATTCAACATAATAATACCTACTTAACCGCTTACGGACACAATGAATCACCATTATTGGTCAAAGAAGGTGAGCGTGTGAAACGTGGTCAACAAATTGCCAAAATGGGCAGCAGCGATTCCAGCTCTGGCGTGAAACTGCATTTTGAATTGCGCGAAAACGGTACACCTGTGAATCCTGCACGATTTGTGGACATCAATTAATTTTTAGCAAAATCGTCATTCTGACTTTGATGTGAGAATGGCGATTTTTTTATATGGTAGAATTTGAAAGATTCAGGCTGCCTTTTGGTACGCGACATTTTCTGAAAAGCTAGCTGAATATTTGCCTGAACGCGGCGTCTTGCCGCCGCACCCACGCTTTTAGGTGGGTGGCACGGAACGGTGCGTTCTTCGTAGCTTAAAATGTAGCGTGGGCTTTGCCCACGATGACAGGCAGCCTGAAAATGACGTGGCTTAATCGTGAGCGTAGCCCACGCTACATCATTGCGATGAAATGCGGACGGTTCCGTGCCACAATCTAAAAGCGTGGGTGCGGCGGCAAGACGCCGCGTTCAGGCAAATATTCAGGTAGCCTTTCAAAAAAATGTTGTGTAGCGAAAGGCAGCCTGAAATTTAAATTCATATTAAATAACAAGGGAGTAGCTAATCATGATGTTAGGCGCAGCGATTGGCGATATTGTTGGTTCACGTTTTGAATTTTTTAATCATAAATCCAAAGATTTTGAATTATTTCATCAGCATTGCGATTATACCGATGATACGATTTGTACGGCGGCGGTGGCTGAATGGGCGTTAGACGGCTGTCAAGGCGATTTGGCGCGTATTTTGCAATCATGGTGTCGCCGTTATCCGAATCCAGCAGGCGCGTATGGCACTCGTTTTTCAATGTGGATTGCGGAAGCACAGCCTAAACCTTATCAATCTTGGGGCAATGGCTCGGCGATGCGTGTGTCGGCGGTCGGTTGGTTGTTTCATCGTTTGGAAGATGTGTTGCGCTATGCGGAACAATCGGCAGCGGTAACGCATAATCATTTTGAAGGCATCATCGGCGCACAAGCCGTTGCCGCCGCGATTTTTTGGGC
The DNA here is from genome assembly GCA_041831015.1 of Simonsiella sp. Lineage (GTDB taxonomy): Bacteria > Pseudomonadota > Gammaproteobacteria > Burkholderiales > Neisseriaceae > Simonsiella. The sequence continues at coordinate 6,871 of JBHARQ010000201.1, forward strand.
GCGAACAGGGGAAAGCAAAGATTTTATTCGGGAACGCATTCAGCAGCATTTTGGTTATGATTTGAGCCAAACGTGTGATGACATCCGCCCTCATTATGAATTTGTGGAAAGTTGCCAAGAAACGGTGCCACCAGCCATTACCGCGTTTTTGGAAAGTGTGGATTTTGAAGATGCGATTCGTTTGGCGGTGTCGTTGGGTGGCGATAGTGATACTTTAACGGCGATTACAGGCAGTATTGCTGAAGCTTATTATCGTGATATTCCATCATATATTGTTGAATCTGCGTTAATTATTTTGCCTGATGATATTCGGGAAGTGTTGTTGCGTGTGCCAACATTTTGATTTTTTATGAATGATGTAGGGGCTGATGACACAGAAATAATGTCATCAGCCCCTATTAGATTACACTTATCACAACAGCCGAACTCTTTGCGCTCGTTCAACACTTTCACTTTAAATTTCTAAATGATATATTACCCACCATCAAGAAAAAAAATTCAAAGGACAACAGAGATGAAAGGTAAATTACAACCCTATTTGCTGATGATACTACTGGTGGTGGCATTGGCGGCCAGCTTTTTCTACAGCAAATCATGGATGCAACTGTGTTACGGTTTAGCACTCTTTCTGTTTGGGATGCAAAGCATTGAAGAAGGTTTGCAAAATGTGGCTGGCGGACGCTTGGCGCGTTGGATGGAAAAATCCACCGCCACCCCACTCAAAGGCGCATTATTTGGGATGGGCGCAACCTTTGTGTTGCAATCCAGCACCCTAGTATCGCTGCTGACCATCGCCTTTTTAAGTACGGGCATGATTAAGCTGGCAGGCGGTATTGCCATTATTTTGGGAACCAATTTAGGTTCTACTAATGGCATTTGGCTGTTGGCATTGGCAGGGCAAAGCATGAGTTTGAGTCCTGCCGCGATTCCCATGCTGGTGTTTGGCATTTTAATGAGCTTTTTCAATAGCAAAGTCAAAGCCATTGGACGCGTCTTAATTGGCATTGCCCTGATTTTCTTGGGCGTTGATGTGATTAAAGAGGGTTTCCAAGCCTTTGGTTCAGGTTTTGATTTCAGCCAGAGCAAGGTGGGCGGTGCCACGGAAATGATGATATTTTTCGTGATTGGCTTATTGCTGACGGTGGTGCTGCAATCTTCTCACGCAACCTTGATTTTAACATTAGCCGCTTTAGCAGGCGGACAAGTGAGTGTGATGCAATCCTTTGCCATTGCAGTTGGCTCAAACGTGGGCAGCAGTGCCACCACCGCTTTGGTGGGGATGTTGAGCAGCGACCGCAACGGACAACGTTTGGCGTTGGCACATATGCTGTTTAATGTGGTTACGGCAGTGTTGTCATTTATTTTGTGGTATCCGCTCACGCGTTTGGTGATATTGCCTGCGGAAAAATGGGGCATGAATTCTTTGTTGCAATTAGCCATGTTTCACACCTTATTTAACTTATTGGGCGTGATTGCGTTTTGGAAATTGCAAGAACGATTTGCACAATTACTGATTCGCTGGCTGCCTGATAAAGCACAAAGCACAGAACGCTTGTCAGATGATAACGACCAAATTATCAAACCATTATATTTAAATGACAATTTGCTGCGTTTAGACGATACCGCTTTGGTGGCAGTAGAAAAAGAAGTGCAGCATTTGGGCGAGGCGAGTTTGGAAGTGATTTGTCGGGCGGTGTATATTCCGTCCACGTTGCTGTATGGCGATAGCGATGACAATGGACGCGATTTACCCGACCCAACCTTGCCGATGTCTTTAGACGTACCGCAATTATATGAACAACAAATCAAGCCCTTATACAGTGCGATTTTGGATTTTACGGGCAAATTGGATTTAGAAGAAGAATTGCAACAACGCATGGCACAAAGCTATGCGGCTGCGTGGAAAATGGTTGAAATTGTGAAAGAAAGCAAGCATTTGCAGAAAAATATGTTGCAATATTTGCCTCACGCTGGCACGGTGATTCAGCAGGATTATGTGCGTTTGCGTCGCCATGTGTTTAAGACGGTGCGTTTGTTTCATCGCATCAGCCAAATGGAGCAAGGCGAGGAGCGTCAAGCCTTGATTGAAAAACTGTCGGTGCATACGGAAACGTTGGAAACGTTCCGTGGGCGCGTGATGGTGCAATTAAAAGCGAATGAGTTAAATGGTTGGCAAACTTCGTCGTTGCTGAATGATATTGGTTATGCGCGGCGTATTGGTCGTGGCGTGCTGGATATTTTGGCGCAATCTGATGATGAGCATCAAACCATTTAACATTCACATGATGTTATTTGATAAAAATCATCATGATAATAAGTTGTGAACGCGGCGTCTTGCCGCCGCACCCACGCTTTAGGGCGGTGGCACGGAACAGCGCGTTCTTCGTAGAACGGTAGGTTGGGTCGGAGACCCAACAGAATGCCCAAAAATAATCAAGTTGGGTTTTCAACCCAACCTTGTATCTTCCCACTTGTGTGGATAACAACGTATTATTCACCTATCCAGTTGAGTAGGAAATTGAACCCACCCTGAGTGCCAAGACACTGTAGT
>JBHARQ010000202.1:0-6692 GCA_041831015.1 Simonsiella sp.
ATTTTGAACCGAACCCGAATGATAATTTTCGTATGGAATAGGGAATGTGAGCATAAGGACGCGTCGTTTCAGGCGACGCGTATCAGGACTTTCAGTCCGTAATGCTCTAACCCACCGTCTTTAGACGGTGGTTGTTTAGTTTTATCTACCGCAATTATTAAACCCGCTGATTCCATTCTATCTGAATCAGGTAACGTTTTAAAAGCGAAAGGAATATTAGCAAATGTTTTACTTTTTGCCAAATATTTCATCGCAGTACAATCACTAATGACCATATCGGCACGTTGCTTCACCACTTCTTTCATTGCCAAAGTGATGGTGTGTTGTAAATTAATTTGATTTTCTTTCAAAATATTTTGTTGAACCAATTCAACATCCAATAAATCATCAGGCACCAATGCCACTTGACGCTGCTGCCAATCCTCTAAATATTCCGCTTTAGTGGCGGCAATACAATCATATGACACATAATAGGGTTCTGAAACCACTAAATTAGCATCGTGCGCCACATCATCAGCCGCAATACCATCCATAATGATGCTGATTTGTTGCTGCTGCCAATGCTTGAGTAATAAATTATATTCAATCAAAACAAACTCAACATGAAAACCTTGATTCTGAGCAATGGCGCGTAATACATCCACATCCAAACCTTTAACACGCTGTTTTTCATCACGAAAATTATAAGGCGCGTATTTCATATCCATGCCAACACGGTATGATTTGATAACTGCATGATTGTTTTCCGCCGCCACTTGACTAGATGGAACCCGTTGTTCGGTTTGTTCATTATTATGAATGGAGCCAGAACAAGCTGTTAAGGCAGACATTATCAATATCAAACTATGTTTTGTTATATTTATCATATTAATAGATATAAGAAAGAAACATGGCTTATTGTACGCCGTTTATCATGATTTTGGGATGGTTTTTTGATAAAAATAATAGAGTTTTTACTAAAATAATCATGAGGTTGTTTAAGAAATGGCATACTTAAACATAGAGGCGGATTTTATATTTGTTCTGATTTTATAATTAATTGAAAATAATTAATTAAAATCTTGATAACAAAAGGGTTTTGCAAAAATATCAGGCTGCCTGAAAAATACTTCAGGCAGCCTGCTTAAATATCAAATGAATCTGATTTAACCGATTTTAATTAGTTGGTCGTTGTTTGAGGATTAATCAAAATTTCTACGCGGCGGTTTTGTGCGCGACCTTCAGCAGTGCTGTTGGTAGCAATCGGTTGGCTTGCGCCACGACCTGCGGTGCTGATACGGTTAGATGCCACGCCTTTGCTCACCAAATATTGTGCAACTGAATTGGCACGGTTTTGCGACAATGGAATGTTGATGCTGTCGTTACCTGTGCTGTCGGTATGACCGATGATAGAAATGGTGGTTTCATTGTATGTTGCCAAAGTTTGCGCTGCACCATTCAATGAATTTTGTGCGTTTGCAGACAAATCGTAGCGACCTGTTGCAAATGTTACGTTTTCAGGCATGGTCAATTTGATTTGGTTGCCTTGACGTTCTACTTCTACGCCTGTGTTTGCCAATTGTTCACGCAATTTTTTCTCTTGGTAGTCCATGTAACCACCCACGCCTGCACCTACCGCGCCACAAGCTGCTGCAGAGTTACGCGCACCTTTGCTACCATGTGTAATCGCACCAATGATGCCACACGTTACAGCCGCGCCCACGCCATAAGCGGCGGTTTTGCTCACTTGTTTTTCGCCAGTGGTTGAATTGGTTACACAACCGCTCAAACCCATTGCAGCGACCGTTGCCATCAAAGTGATTTTTTTCAACATGTTCATAGGATAAACCTTTCAAATTTAAAAGTTAGGGAAAACGCGTTTCAGGCAGCCTGAACGCTTTTGCATTTCAAAAAATACGATAAAACGAACTATATCTGAAGTCGTCAAAAATCCATAGTGCAATAACGCGAAATTACGCTTTATTAACACTTTTAACGTTCGCAAACATCACTTCACGAGAAAAAATCATCAATAAAACAATGCCTAATGTGGTGCAAATCAACATCATGGTTGGCATCACCATGGCGGTGCCATTGTGCAACAATGTTACTAAAAAACCAATTGCCGCACCAATTAAAGATTGGCAAGACATTAAAATGGCATTGGCACTGCCGCCATCTTGTTTAAAATCGCTCATAAATAATGCTTGAGTGTTGGCAACAATCAAACCTTGCGTTCCGACCGAAGTCATGATGAGCATAATCAGCAGCCAAAGCGGTGGCAACGACCAAATTAACACACTCATAAATAAAGATAAATTGGCAATCAATTGAATGGACATACCCATTAATAAAATTTGTTGCGAGCTGCTATCGCGTTTCAAACGCCATGCGGTAATGCGATTAAATATCGCCATGGTAATAATATTGCAACCAAATGCCCACGCATATTGATGCGGCGATAATTCATATAACTGCATGTAAACAAACGGTGATTCAGTCAAAAAAATCAACATTGATGAAAACGAGGCTGCCTGAAAAAACAAAAATCCCAACGCCGAACGGGTTTGAAACACCCGCGCATAACGTTGCGCCAAATTGCGTAATAAATGAGGCGGTAACGGTTCCGCCGTTTTGTGTTTTGGCAAAAATCGCCAATATAATGCAAATACCACCACACTATACACCAATAAAAACACAAAAACCGAACGCCAACCCCCCAGCATCTGCATGACCGACCCCACCATCGGCGCAAGCAAAGGTGCAGCCATCATAATAATCCCAATCAAAGCAAACATTTCTGCCGCTTTTTTCCCTTCATAATTATCACGCACAATCGCCCCCACCACGACGGCTGACATACCACCGCCCACCGCTTGCACCAAACGGAGCGCGAGTAATTGTTCCGCCGTTTGCACAAAAATCAAAAAAACGGTGCTGATAATGTAAATACTCAATCCCGTCAAAGCAATATTTTTGCGCCCCTTAATATCCGACAACGCACCGCCCAACAGTTGCCCAAACGCCACGCCCAAAATAAAGCTGCTCAAACTCTGTTCAATCCGATGAATATTACTGTTTAAAGCATTTGCAATTTGCGGAATAGACGGCAAATACGCATCAATAGAAAACGGCATCACCGTAACCAATAGCGCAAGCAATGCCGCCATCTGCTTATCCGATAAAGTATGAGAAGAATGTTTCATAATTTTGCCTATAAAAACATTTCAGGCAGCCTGAAAACACAGGGCTGCCTGAAACGTAATTTAATTTAACACGAAATTAATGACTAATGACGGTTTGATTTCTCTTTATGTTGCAAAACCGCACGGTCTAATTTGTCCATCAATACATCAATGGCGGCATACATATCTGCTTCTACCGCTTCCACATATAAATCTTTGCCTGCCAAATGCACTTGAGCGGCGGCTTTATGATTAACCTTTTCAGTAGATAAAGTGATATTCACACTAATCACATTATCGCTATGGCGATTAATGCGTTCCAACTTGCCAGAAATATGATTACGCAATGCTTCGGTAACGTCTAAATGTAAACCAGTGATATGCAAATTCATTTGTAGCTCCTTGAGTTGATGTCGCCCAACAAATTGTTTGGCGTAGCTCTATTGTGTGCCAGTTGAGAGAAAATTGCAATATTAAAATATTGTTAAATTTCAGGCAGCCTGAAAGAAAAATCATAAACTGATATTTTAACGGGAACGCGGCGTCTTGCCGCCGCACCCACGCTTTAGGGTACTGGCGCGTTTGGCTTTCGCTCTTCATAGTGTAGATTGGACGTTTCAGAACGGAACGGCGACGGCTCGTCGCCATTTTTCATATGAAATTCAATAGTTGGCGACGAGTCGTCGTTCCATTTTTTGTCGCGTCCTTTCAGGCTGCCTGAAACGCCCAACCTATAATACGAAGTGCAAAACCCAAACGTGCCACTCGCCTAAAGCGTGGGTGCGGCGGCAAGACGCCGCGTTCCGCATTATGATGATGCCACTTTGTCTTCTTTAATTGGTAAATTGCATACGGCGGCGAATATTGCCAATGCCATGTCTGCATACCACATCCAGCCATAATCGCCAAATGCAGTCATTGCCCAGCCACCCAAAAAAGCACCAAAAAAACCACCAATTTGGTGTGATAATAAAGTTAATCCAAATAAAGTCGCTAAATAGCGTAAACCAAATAATTTGCCTGTGATGGATGCGGTGGGTGGTACGGTCGCCAGCCATGTTAAGCCCAAACCTGCGGCAAATAGGTAGAAATTGAAATCGGTGCGCGGTGCCAGCAAATACGCCAAAATCAGCAATGCGCGTGAGGCATACATCCAAAACAATATGTATTTACTGCGAAATTTGCCCACACACCACCCGATGATTAAGCTGCTCACCACGTTTGCCAAACCGATAATTGCCAATGAATTAGATGCCACGGTGGCAGGCAAACCGCATAATGCCACTTCGGTGGGCAAATGGGTTACGAGAAAGGCAATGTGAAATCCGCAGGTGAAAAAGCCTGCGTGTAATAGTAAATAGCTTTTGTTTTTAAAGGCTTGTTTGATGGCTTGTTTGAGTGATTGTTCGGGCGTGGACGTTGGGGCGGTGGCTGCCTGAAGGGTGGTCGGTTGGCGTTCGCCACGCGTAATCCATCGTGAAACGGGTAGCAATAGCAAGCTGATTGCCGCCAACGCATACAACGCGCCGCGCCAGCCTGCACTTGGCAGCACCACCAGAAATTGTATCAAGGGCGCAAATACAAATTGTCCAAATGAACCGCCTGCGTTGGCGATGCCTGATGCTGTGCCGCGTAAATGAACGGGCATGTTTTTGGCAACTTGGCTCATTAAAATGGAAAAGCTGCCTGCGCCTGCACCAAAGGCGATTAAGATGCCCATGCCGATATTCAAACCCCACACATTCGGCGCAAACGCAACCAACAGGCAGCCTGAAACCAATAATATGGCACCCACCCACAAAATATTCCACGCCCCATAACGGTCAGCCAATGCGCCTGTGATGGGTTGCGATACGCCCCACATTAATTGCGTGATTGCCATTGCCAAGCTGATTTGTGTGATGGACAACACAGTTTCATTAACCAATGGCTGCACGAATAAACCCAGCGACATCCGAATACCCATTGTAATCATCAATATAAATGCCGCCGCAAGTGGCAGTAACCAAATGGTTTTAGAATGTGTGTTCATCATGATGACTTTGCAAAAAATGATGATTGTAACAAAAAAGACCGCCTGAACAGGATTTTCAGGCAGCCTTTTGATTTGAAAATGAAATATTATTTAATTACTTGTTTTAATTCACCTTTGGCATAACGTGTTGCCATTTTTTCTAATGAAATCGGCGTGATTTTGCTGGCTTGTCCCTCGCAGCCAAATGCCAAATAGCGGTCAACGCAAATTTGTTTCATGGCTTTCACCGTTTCGGCTAAATATTTGCGAGGGTCAAATTCGGCAGGATGTTCTGCCATAAATTTGCGAATGGCACCCGTGCTTGCCAAGCGTAAGTCGGTGTCAATATTTACTTTTCTCACGCCGTATTTGATGCCTTCCACAATTTCTTCTACGGGTACGCCGTAAGTTTCGCCAATCGCGCCACCGTGTTCATTGATGATTTTCAACCATTCTTGCGGAACAGAGCTGGAACCGTGCATCACAATATGCGTATTGGGCAATGCCGCGTGAATTTCTTTGATGCGGTCAATACGCAATACCTCGCCTGTGGGCGGACGTGTGAATTTGTATGCACCATGGCTCGTGCCAATCGCAATCGCCAACGCATCCACGCCCGTGTCTTGCACAAAACGACGCGCATCTTCCACGCTGGTCAGCATTTGGTCATGTGATAATTTGCCAGCCGCGCCTACGCCGTCTTCTTCGCCAGCCTCACCTGTTTCCAAATTACCCAAAACGCCGATTTCGCCTTCTACCGACACGCCACAAGCATGTGAAAATTCAACCACTTTACGCGTTGCTTCCACATTATATTCGTAAGTAGAAGGCGTTTTGCCGTCTTCCATCAATGAACCGTCCATCATTACCGAGCTAAAACCCAGTTGAATAGAACGTTGGCACACATCAGGCGATGCGCCGTGGTCTTGGTGCATCACCACAGGAATGTGCGGAAACTCTTCAATCGCTGCCAAAATCAAATGACGCAAAAAGGGCGCACCAGCATATTTTCGCGCCCCTGCGGATGCTTGCACAATCACAGGCGCGTTTACTTCGTTGGCGGCTTCCATAATCGCGCGCATTTGTTCCAAGTTATTGACATTAAATGCAGGTAAACCGTAGCTGTGTTCCGCAGCGTGGTCTAATAATTGACGCATTGATACCAGTGCCATGTTTAAACTCCTTGTGTAATTGAATGTAGTTTCACAAATGTCAGCATATTATAAACCGAATAATTTATGAAAATAAAGCCTATTTTTGACCGATTCATTCACATATTTTGCAAACTATTGGGTCTGAAATAAAAAAATATTGCTATAAAATTACATTGAATTACAATCTGGTTAATTAAAAAAGAGCGAATCACCATATTGACTCGCTCTCTTTTAATGATTTGTATAGCTGCCTTATTTTTCAGGCAGCCTGAAATCTTTTAAACGCTGAATTTACAATCCAAGTGCAACAAAAAAAGAAGTACTCATCAACTAGAATATAATTTTGTTTCCACACAAAAA
>JBHARQ010000203.1:0-6366 GCA_041831015.1 Simonsiella sp.
CCCCACCCTAGCCCTCCCCCGCCAGCGGGAGAGGGAACAGATTGTAGTAATTTATAAATTGCGGCTATCTGAAAATTAATTGTGATACAAAACGCCTTGTATTTCCGATTATTTGGCTTACTTTTTTAAAAAGTAAGTCGCCGCGCGGCGATAGAGCGCAAAACCTTTGATATTCCCATTTCAAATTTTTTGTCACGTACCAAAAGGCAGCCTGAAATTTAATTGTTTATAATTCAAAATTTTCCAAATCTTCCGCTTTCACTTCTGCGTCAATTTGTCCGATGAGATACGATGAAATTTCCACTTCTTGCGGTGCAACTTGCACGTTGTCGGATGACAACCACGCATTAATCCATGGAATGGGGTTTTGCGTGGCTTTGGGGAAGGCTTGCGGCAAACCGACATTCATCATGCGTAAATTGGTAATATATTCAACGTATTGACATAAAATATCTTTGTTTAAGCCAATCATGGAACCGTCTTTAAACAGATATGCCGCCCATTCTTTTTCTTGCTCGGCTGCTTTGATAAATAGTTGAAAACATTCATCTTGTAATTCAGCCGCAATTTGTGCCATTTCGGGGTCGTCCACGCCACTACGCATGAGATTGAGCATATGTTGCGTTGAAGTCAGATGCAGTGCCTCATCACGCGCAATCAGTTTAATAATCTTGGCGTTACCCTCCATCAATTCGCGCTCGGCAAAGGCAAATGAGCAGGCAAACGATACATAGAACCGAATCGCTTCCAACACATTCACGCACATCAGGCAAAGATAGAGTTTTTTCTTTAATTCGCGCAATGAGATGGTGATTTCTTTGCCTTTAACTTGATGAACACCCTCGCCCAACAGATTGAAATATTGCGTGTATTCAATCAAATCATCGTAATAGCAAGCAATGTCTTCGGCACGCGCGATAATATAATTATTCTGAACGATGTCGTCAAATACCACCGATGGGTCATTCACAATATTGCGAATAATATGGGTGTAGCTGCGGCTGTGAATGGTCTCAAAAAATGCCCATGTTTCAATCCACGTTTCCAATTCGGGAATGGACACCAGCGGCAGCAACGCCACATTCGGGCTGCGTCCTTGAATAGAATCCAGCAGCGTTTGGTATTTTAAATTGCTGATAAAAATGTGTTTTTCATGGTCAGGCAAATTCGCGTAATCAATGCGGTCGCGTGATAAATCCACTTCTTCAGGTCGCCAGAAAAATGAAATTTGTTTTTCAATAAGTTTTTCAAAAATTTCATATTTTTGCTGGTCATAACGCGCCACATTCACGGGTTGCCCAAAAAACATGGGTTCGGTCAATGGATTGTTTGGTTTTTTGCTAAACGTGCTGTATTGCATGTCCAAATGTTCGCAAGACATGTTTGTCCTCATCATCAAATTAATTAAGTATGAATTTTAACGCAAAATAATATTTCAGGCAGCCTGAAAAACCCTTCAAGCTGCCTGAAATAATTGATTTTCAATAACATTATTCTGAATCAGACACTTTTTCCGTGCCTTGTTCGGTTTTGATGGTTTTGCTCAAGCTGTCCACAAATGCTTCACGCCACGCCACACTTTTGGCGTTTGGAATAATCATTTGTTTGGCAATTTTCAGCGTTTCGCCATCGCCGCCTTTCAAATCATTGATTTTTTGCACTTCTACAATTTGCGGCATCCCCAAATTATCCAAAACCACATAAGCAGGTTTGCCATCTTTCGGCGTGGTCGCCATTAATTGACGATACGATTCGGGACTCAAATTACCCTGCATTTGCTGCGGCGACACTTCCTGCGCGTCTGACCACGCCAAAGTGGGATTTTTACCCGCTTGCAATTCTTTCAACACCGTTTGCGCTTGCGCTTTTGCTAAACGCACACTTTCGGAACGGATAAAATCTTGTTTTACTTTATCTTTGATGCTGTCCAAAGGTTGCGCCGCTTCAGCACGCGTTTGGGTGGCACGAACAAACCATGTTTCGCCATCTGCTGAAATCGCTTCCGAATTGTGCTTTTTCGCAAACACATCATCGCTGAACAAGGCATTCACCACCACTGCAGGGATTTTCGCCACAGGCGCATTATCACGCGTCAGCCATTCGCTATGTGTTTGAATGGTTAAGCCTAATTTATCTGCCGCCGCTTTCAGGCTGCCTGAATTGTCAAACGCCTCATTGCTGAATTGCTCGCGCAATTTATTGTAAGCACTTTGCGCCTTTTTCTCTTTGGCAGCCGCGCGAATTTCATCTTCATTCACACCGCCTGCCAAATCATCCGCTTTGATGATATGGAAACCAAAATCACTTTCCACCACCCCACTTACTTCGCCCGATTTCACGCTAAACGCCGTTTCTTTAAACGCCGCATTCACCAAACTGCTGCTGGCTGCAAAATCGCCAATCACACCGCCTTTGGCTTTACTGTCATCATCTTGCGAATATTGTTTGGCTAAATCAGCAAATTGTTTTGGATTGGCTTGTGCTTCTTTGGCAATTTTTTCCGCTTCCGCTTTGGCTTTAGCCTTATCCGCACCAAACGGAATCAAAATATGCGCGATGGTTCGTTTCACATTAGGCGAATTTTTCGCTTCAGCCAAAGCCTGTTTCCATTCCGCATCGGTCAATGTTTCCTTTTCCGCCAAAGTTTTAGGCGAAAAACGCACATACTCAAACTGCACCGCTTGCGGCAAAGTATAAGCTTTCTGATTCGCATCATAAAACTTCTTCACAGACGCATCATCAGCATTCACTTTACTTTCAAATGCTTGCGGATTCACACCCACATTACGCAACACACGCGTTGCCATCGTAGCGCGTAAAATTTGCGCCACTTGCGTATCCGAAACCGCATTTTCAGCAAACACATTCATCAAACCATCAATCAACAAATCCTCACGCACCGCATCCATAAACTGCTGTTGCGTCATGCCATTTTGATTCAACAAATTTTGCAACGTTTCCTGACTGAACTTACCATTGGCATCATGGAACATCTGATTATCCACAATCGCCTGCTTAATTTGCGTTTCAGACACCGTCAAACCAAGCTGTTTCGCGCCTTCCAACAAATACGCACGATTCATCAACTCACGCAACACCGATTCACGGTTAGCATTATTCGCATTTCTCACTGCATTATCAAGCTGATAGCGCGTAATCACTTGGTCGCCAATTTTCACAATATATTGCGTATTCGGGCGCGTCTCAAACTGCGCCACCCCAAAACCCACAAACGACACGCCAATCAAAGCCAGCAACACCTGCGCGGCAGTACGATATTTTTCAATGGCTACAAACATATTTAAAAATTCACAAATAAAAATAAATTAATTAAAAAACAAAACAGTACACAACCTAAATTCCATTTCAGGCTGCCTGAAAACCCATTTCATAGCACCATATACTGTTTATTTGCCAGAACGCGGCGTCTTGCCGCCGCACCCACGCTTTAGGGCGGTGGCACGAAACCGTCCGCATTCCAAAAAAACAAACGCCGATTATATCACTGATTACCGCCACGCTGTTTGGTTGCACGTTTGCGTGGACTTGCCGTTTTCACTTTCGCTTTGCTGGCTTTCGCTTTCGTAACCGACGTTTCAGGCTGCTTGCTATCCGCTTTCAGCTTAATTTTGACTGATTTTTTCGGTTTGGCAGCCGATTTCGTCGCTTTTTTCGCTTTCGGTGCAGCCGTTGCGACCGTTTCAGCTTGCACTTTTTTCGCCTTTTTCTCCGATTGACGCGCCCATTTTGCGTCCGCCTCCGCCAACAAACGCGCCGCCTCATCCAACACCGAATCTGTTACTGCCACCGAAGATTTGGCTTTTTTAGCCGATTTGGCGTTTGCAGACGTTTCAGGCTGCCTGAAATCAGATTCGCTTGATTTCGCAGATTTTTTGCGCGAAGATTTTGCCGTTTTGCCACCGTCCACCAACACCAAATCAATTTTGCTGGTATCCAAATCCGCACGCGCCACTTTCACGGTAACGCGGTCGCCCATACCAAAACGCACCCCACTACGCTCGCCCACCATCGCCAACAAATCCGCGCGATAATTGAAATAATCTTCGCCCAAATCGCTGACATGAACCATGCCTTCAATGTGAATATCGTCCAGCGTAACAAAAATCCCGAAATTCGCCATATGCGAAATGCGCCCTGTGAACACTTCGCCCACCTTGTCGCGCATATAATACGTTTTCAGCCAGCTTTCCACATCACGGCTCGCGTCATCGGCACGGCGTTCGCAGAACGAACAATGCACGCCCATTTCCTGCCAACTCGGCACTTCATACTTCTGACCTGCCAACACCGCCTTAATACCACGATGTACCAATAAATCAGGATAACGGCGAATCGGCGAAGTAAAATGCGCATAATGCTCATACGCCAAACCAAAATGCCCTTCATTATCAGGCTCATACATCGCTTGCTGCATGGAGCGCAACAACATCGTTTGCAACAATTCGCGGTCGGGACGGTCGGCAATTTTCGCTGCCAATTCGCCATAATGTTTCGGTTTCGGGTCATCGCCCCCACCCAAACTCAATCCCAACAACGCCAACTGCTCGCGCAAAGTCGCCAATTTTTCAGGCGTAGGGCCAGCGTGATTGCGATACAACGCGTGTTGCTTGTTTTTCAACAAAAAATCTGCCGCGCACACATTCGCCGCCAACATACACTCTTCAATCAATTTATGCGCGTCATTGCGATGAACAGGTTCAATGCGTTTAATTTTGCCGTTGTCGTCAAAAATCATTTGTGTTTCAACGGTTTCAAATTCCATTGCGCCACGTTGATGACGTTTTTTCTGTAAAATTTGGAATAATTTGTACAGCGTTTGCAAATTATCAAAATATTGATTTTTCGTATTATTTTCTAGCCATTGCCAAACTTGATTGTAAGTCAAACGCCCAGCCGATTTCATCACCGCAGGATAAAATTCATACGATTTCACATTGCCCGCATAAGTAATCGTCATGTCGCAGACCATGCACAAGCGTTCCACATCGGGATTGAGCGAACAAATGCCGTTGGACAATTTTTCAGGCAGCATGGGAATGACACGGCGCGGAAAATACACGCTGGTGGCTCGTTCACGCGCATCAAAATCAATCAAATCATTGGGTTGAACATAATGGCTCACGTCCGCAATCGCCACCACCAAACGATAATTGCGCCCAATTTTTTCCGCATAAACCGCATCATCAAAATCACGCGAACTTTCGCCATCAATCGTAACCAACGGCAAATCACGCAAATCCACGCGATTTTTCAAATCTTTAGCGCGAACTTTATCGGGAATTTTGGCAGCAGCTTTCAAACATTCGGCGCGAAATTCGTGTGGCAAACGATGTTTGCGAACCGCGATTTCAATTTCCATGCCACTATCGGCATAATCGCCTAAAATTTCAATGATTTTCGCCACCGCAGGACGATGATTTTCGGGGTAGCTTTCAATTTCTGCCACCACCACTTGACCTGATTTGGCTTTGAATTGGGCAACGCTATCGGGTTCTAAAATAATATTTTGGCTCAATCGCTTATCTTCGGGTTCAAGCACCGCCACACCGCGTTCCATATAGAAACGTCCCACCACCGAAGTTTGTGCGCGTTCCACAATGTCCAGCACCTGACCTTCACGGCGACCGCGTCTGTCCAAACCCAACGGGCGCACGGTAACGATGTCGCCATGCATCACGCCACGCATTTGGCGTTCGTACAGCACCAAATCGCCATCGCCAGTCGGCACCAGCGGTACAGCAAAACCGAAACCGTCTTTGTGCGCTTCCACACGGCATTTCACAATTTCCAATTTTTCCGCCACGCACACCAATCCACGGCGATTAATCAGCACTTGACCATCACGCGCCATGGCTTTCAGGCGGCGTTCAAAAAATTCAACTTCATGTTCTTCAATGGATAATTTTTCAGCCAGCGTGTCCATTTTTTGCGGTACGCCTGAATCTTCCAATAATTGGATAATCCATTCGCGGCTGGGCAACGGGTGGTTATCGTATTTGGCGCGTTCGCGTTCTAAATAAGGGTCTTTGTTGCGTAAATTCATTGGTTTAGTATTTTTCTGCTTTTTCATTATTGACAATCCTTTTGTAGCATTTATATAATTTCATCTTTAAACATTTCGTTACTTTAACGCAAATGTGCTAGAAAAGCAAAGCCCAGATGGCGGAATTGGTAGACGCGCTAGTTTCAGGTACTAGTGTCCGTAAGGACGTGGAAGTTCGAGTCTTCTTCTGGGCACCAAATTATAAAACCCGATTGTTGTGAGACAGTCGGGTTTTTTCCTATTTTTTTTAAAGCGCAATGGTTTCGTGCCAGCCACCAAAAGCGTGGGTGCGGCGGCAAGAC
>JBHARQ010000204.1:0-16058 GCA_041831015.1 Simonsiella sp.
CCCAAAATGTGATTGAGAAAACCTTGTTTAAAAATGGTTCTTTTTTCGGCGATTCAATCAATATTTTATGCCGAAAATGTATTGATTTAGAGACAGGAAAAGTCATTGAAAAATATGAAATTCTTAATACATTGCCGCCTGAATATCCACAGCAACCAAACAAGGAATACTTATCATGACCACAACACCCCCACGTTACACCTTGCAAGACGTAAAACAAGCCGCCAATGGGCATTGGGACGGTATTTTAACCGCGCTAGGCATTCCAGCCGAATTATTAAACAAAAACAAGCATCAACCCTGCCCATCATGCGGCGGAAAAGACCGTTTCAGATACACGGATAACGGTGGGCGCGGCTGGTGGATTTGTAATCATTGTAATCCGCGCGGCGGTTCGGGGTTTGATTTGCTGGTGTTGGTGTTTGGTTGCAGCTTTGAAGAAGCCTTGAAACGAGTGGCAGCTTTATTAGGCATGAATGGGCAACGTTTAGAAAATGCGCCGCCTTTCAGGCTGCCTGAAAAACCACCCACAACATCACAACAAGCTGAACAAGACGAAACCAAACGCTTGAAACTCATCAAATTATGGGAGAACTGCCAACATTGGCAAACGCAAAATGTGATTGCCCAATATTTACGAGCGCGTGGCATTCCTGAACCCGAAACGCTGCCATTTGATGATGACGCATTGAGATTTTATCCCAATTTAGCCTATTGGCATGATGGCGCGTGTTTAGGGCGGTTTCCTGCAATGGTGGGGGCATTTCGGGCGGAAAATGGCGAATTTCGGGGGCTGCACTTAACCTATTTCATGATGAAACAAGAACAAGTATTCAAGGCGCAATTAAAAGACCCGAAAACAGGCATGATGTTAGACGCAAAAAAACACCGTGCGATTTATTCGGGTGCATTGAGTGGCGCGGCAATTCCCCTTTTCAAGCTGCCTGAAAATGGACGTTTAGCGGTGTGCGAGGGCATAGAGACAGCAAGCGCAATTCATTATGTGAGCGGTTTAAGCGTGTGGGCGTGCGGCGCGGCAAATCGGATTGCAGCATTTCATCTGCCTGAAAATGTGAGCCGTTTAATTGTGATTGCTGATAATGATGCAAGCGGTGTGAGCATGACCGCCGCCGAAAGTTTGCAGACACGCTACCATAAATTATTGAAAGGCAATATTAAAATATGGCAACCACATGAAACAGATTGCGATGTTTTAGATATATTAGCGCGTGAAACGAAAGGAAAAACAACATGAAACTGATTAAATTTAAGCAACAGGATTTAAACGAATTAGCCGAATTAGGCAATGATAACAACCAAGAAACATCTGATTTAAAACCCTATTTTACTGCAAACCAAACGGGCGTATGGTTTCACGGAGTAGGCGTGGACAAGCAAGGCAATGTCTTTGCCAAGCCGCCTGTTAGAATTTGCGACCCATTTTATATTATCGGACGGGGACAAGGGCAAGACGGGCGCGAATACCGTATTATTTCATATCAACGCAATGGACGCGGCGCGATGCAGAATATACCGTTTCCAATGGGTTTGGTGGGGCGCAATGATGGCATGAGCTTTTTGCGCGATTTGGGTATTGGTATTAAAGAACGCCACAAGGGGGAATTATGGGATTATGTGCAATGGGACGGTAAAACCGATGAATGGCAAATCGTGGCGCGTGGCGGCTGGACAGATAAAACCTGTACAACGTATGTATTGCCTAGCGGCGAAATCATCGGCAATCCTGAAAACAAAGTGATTTACACGGGCGATACCAGCAAAAAAGATGCCTATAGCATTTCAGGCAGCCTGAACGATTGGCAGCGTGAAGTCGGACAATATTTACAAGGTAATTCACGCCCTTTATTGGCTTTGGGGGCGATATTTGCCGCGCCATTATTGGGCGTATTGCGTGAAGAAAGCGGCGGATTTCATTTCTATGGGCAAAGTTCCAAAGGCAAAAGTTTAACAGGCATACTGGCAATGTCAGCCGTTGGCGAGCCGATAGGGTTAAAGGTGCAATGGAAAGGAACGGGGCTAGGTTTTGATAATTACGCCGCCGCCAATAATGACGGGACTATTTTTTTAGATGAAATCAGCGAGTGTAAGCCTGAAGTGGTTAAAGATACTGCCTATTCCATTTTTAACGGCGTTTCCAAGCTGCAAGGCGCAAAACAAGGGGGGAATCGGACACAAATCACTTGGCGCGTATTAGCCATTTCTACGGGCGAATTTGATGCAGAACATTATTTAAAACAAGATGGTATTGAATGGAATGCAGGGCAAGCCGTGCGTTTACCAGCCATTCCAGCCGATGCAGGAAAAGGGTTTGGCGTGTTTGATACCTTGCATGGATTCAGTAACGGCATGGCATTAGCACTGCATTTAGAAGATGCCGCAAAACGCTTTTATGGTGCGCCATTTCGTGCTTTTTTAGCGGAATTAACCGCGCAAATGACCCAACAGCCTGAACAATTCATTCAACGCATCAACACGCTGCGAGCCGAATTTACCCAATTATTACCACCTGATTTGGACACGCAACCAGCAAGAACGGCAAAACGGTTTATTTTAGCCGCCGCCGCATTAGAATTAGCAAGTGAATGGGGAGTAACAGGGTTTGCAAAAGGTGTAGGCGCGGCTGGTGTGTTGCAATGCTTTACGGCATGGTATGAACGCGATGGGGTGGGTAATCGTGAAGAGCGACAAATTATTAAAAATACAAGAAATTTTCTTGATACCTATGGGCGAAGTGAGCGGTTCTTATCTTTGATAAAAGATGAATATGAAATCATGCCACAAACAGGCAAAGACCATGCAGGATATAGAGTTGCTGCGGCTGGAGATGATGCACTACCCCGTTTTTTTATCACAGATGCGGTATTTGAAAAAGAAATTTGCCATGGATTTGATGTGAAATTTGTTTGTGAAGTGTTGCATGAGCATGGCTGGCTGGTGCGTGAAGATATGAAACGGCAAAAGTACAAGCTACCGCCTAAATTAACAGCCGCTTTGCGTTTGCCTAAAAGTACGAGAATGTATTGTTTACATGGGTTTACGCCACAGAATGAATGGCATGAATCACATGATTAATTGTAAAATGCGCTTGTGGTTTGAATCACTACAAGCGTATTTTTTTATTGTTTGGCTGGTGGGATTTTTCAGGCTGCCTGAAATTTAAATTCATACTTAATAAATTGATTTTTAATAATAAAAATGTAAGTACTTCATTCCCAAAGCGTTCCCACGATTAGATTAAAATATCTAGTTGTTTATAAATAAAAATCCCAAAATCCCACAAATCCCACGACTTTTTACTATACATAGAAAATTACTTTTGACAAATCCACATTATTTATTTAAAATCAAAATGTTATTTATTTTACGTTTCCACTCTAATTTAAAAATGACTAAAAAAAGGGGTGAACTGGTGGGATTTTTTGAATGTAGGAGTTTGAATGATGATAGATGGAATTGTAAGCGGAAAATTATTACTTGACCCCAAACGCGATTACACCATTAGGGGAAGTGAGTATGTTATTGCAAAAATGACTTCGTATTGCTATCAGGTGGGCAATACGAAAGGGGAACGATTGGATTGTAAGATTATCGCTTTTGATAAACAAGCGTGTGAAACCTTGATGAAACAGAAGAAAGGGGACATTGTCTCTGTATTGGGTATGATTACGCCGATTTATGAACAGGCAATCGGGCAAAGCGTCCCGATTACGCTGCAAATTACGGCTAAAAAATTGATTAATGGCTATGCAGCGCATCAAGTGCATGGCAAAGGGTGGCTATTTGAAAAGATGGGGTGTTAAAGCTGGTGTTTGATGATGTATGTCTGCATGGTTTGGAGTCTTGAAAATCATGTTATCATTGAGCCACAGAAACACCCAAAAAAATGATGACTTTGACAAAATGGGGGTATTTTTGGGGGTATTTCAATAATTGAATTGAAATTTATGTATTAAATACAATTAATTAATTGCTTAATTTATGTCTCGCTGTCAATTAAAAAAAACCGTCTTCTTTTAGGCGGTTTTTTTACGTTTATCGTCTATTATCGTCTTATTGCATCTTGTGAAAATTTACGGTATTTTTCACGGCATCTGAATGCTCAAATCAAGTGCAATGATTTTTTGAAGCAAAGTTTTCTAACCTAAACATTTACGCGGTCGCAAATTCGTTTATTGACCACCTGTTGAATATCAATATTGTTTCACTGATTGATATCTTGTTGCTTCAGAAAATATTCACGAAGTAACCCATTGATGTTTTCATTCGTTCCTCGTGTTCATGGTTGATGTGGCTTGGGAAAGTATATTTTCCCAGCACAAACGCAAAATCAGGTTAATCTGGCTTTAAAAACGACAAAATCTGCCCCATCTACATTCACGTTTCGCAAAGCACTTCTTGCTTGTGATAAAATTCCCCCGATTTGCCTATTAACAAGGATACAGAAACAATGTTCGCAAACATAGCCAAAAAAATCTTTGGCAGCCGCAATGACCGACTGCTGAAACAATATCGTAAAACTGTAAATAAAATTAATGCTTTAGAAGATAAAATCAAAGCGTTGAGCGATGAAGAGCTGCAACAAAAAACCGCAGAATTTAAACAACGTCTTGCCAATGGCGAAACTTTAGACGACATTTTGCCAGAGGCGTTTGCCGTGTGCCGCGAGGCATCGGTACGCACGCTGGGTATGCGTCATTTTGATGTGCAATTAATCGGTGGCATGGTGCTGCATTACGGCAAAATTGCGGAAATGCGAACAGGCGAAGGTAAAACTTTGGTTGGTACATTACCTGTTTATTTAAATGCTTTGTCTGGTAAAGGCGTTCATGTGGTTACCGTGAACGATTATTTGGCAGAACGTGATGCGGGGATTATGGCGCCGCTTTATCATTTTTTGGGTTTGTCGGTGGGCGTGATTTTGAGTAATCAAGAGCCGTTTTACCGTCAAAGCGCGTATAACGCCGATATTACTTATGGTACAAATAATGAATTCGGCTTTGATTATTTGCGCGATAATATGGTGACCGACCAATACGATAAAGTTCAGCGCGAGTTGAATTTTGCGGTGGTGGACGAGGTGGACTCAATTTTGATTGATGAAGCGCGTACGCCATTGATTATTTCGGGTCAAGCCGATGATAATGTTGAATTATATAAAATCATGAATCAGGTGCCGCCCATGTTGCATCGTCAGGAAAAGGAAGATGGCGAGGGCGATTATTGGGTAGATGAGAAAAATCATCAGGTCACTTTATCTGAAAAAGGTCATGAACACGCAGAAGATGTGCTGACGCGCATGGGCTTATTGCAAGAAGGCGATTCGCTCTACTCTACCAATAATATTATGCTGATGCATCATTTGATGGCGGCATTACGTGCGCACAGTTTATTCCACCTTGACCAGCATTATGTGATTAAGCCAAACGATGAAGGGCAGCCTGAAATCGTGATTGTGGATGAACACACAGGTCGTTTGATGGACGGTCGCCGTTGGTCGGAAGGTTTGCACCAAGCGGTTGAAGCCAAAGAAGGCGTGGAAATCAAACGTGAAAACCAAACGTTGGCAAGCATCACGTTCCAAAATTATTTCCGTTTGTACACCAAATTGGCAGGGATGACGGGTACGGCAGATACGGAAGCGTATGAATTCCAAAGCATTTACAATTTGGAAACGGTGATTATTCCAACCAATAAACCGATTCAACGTAAAGATTTCAACGACCAAATTTTCCGTACCGCCGAAGAAAAATATGAAGCGGTGGTGAAAGACATTGCGGAATGCTATAAAAAAGGTCAGCCTGTCTTGGTTGGTACCACCACGATTGAAAATTCGGAATTGGTGTCAAATTTGCTGACCAAAGCAGGTTTACCGCACAATGTATTAAACGCGAAAGAGCATCAACGCGAAGCTTTGATTGTCGCGCAAGCAGGTAAACCATCTATGATTACGGTGGCAACCAATATGGCAGGTCGTGGTACCGATATTGTGTTGGGCGGTAATGTGAAGCATCAAGCCGATGCCATTCGCGCCGATGAAACGCTGCCTGAAAGCGAAAAAGAACGCCAAATCAAATTATTAGAAGACAGCTGGGAAGCCGACCACAAACGCGTGATGGAAGCGGGCGGTTTGCACATCATCGGTACCGAACGCCATGAAAGCCGCCGTATTGACAACCAATTACGCGGTCGTGCAGGTCGTCAAGGCGACCCTGGTTCCAGCCGTTTCTATTTGTCGTTTGAAGACCCATTGTTGCGCCTGTTTGCGCTTGACCGTGCTGCAGCAATTTTGGACAAACTGGCTCCAGAGCGCGGCGTACCGATTGAAGCAGGCATTTTGACCCGTCAAATTGAAAATGCACAACGCAAAGTAGAAGGTCGCAACTTTGATATGCGTAAACAAGTGTTGGAATACGATGACGTGGCAAATGACCAACGCAAAGTGATTTATCATCAACGTAATGAAATTTTGACCAGCCCCGATATTAGCGGCATTGTTCGTGAAATGCGTGAAGAAGTGATTGGGCAATTAGTGGATAGCCACATGCCGCCTGATAGCATGGAAGAACAATGGGATATTCCTGCATTGGAAGCGCGTTTGGAAAGCGAATTCCGCACCATTGCGCCGATTCACAAATGGCTGGCTGACGACAATTCATTGGAAAATGAAGATGTAAAAGAACGCTTAATCAAATTAATTGAAGACGAATATCGTGCGAAAGTTGATTTGGTAGGCGAAGAAGCATTTGGTGGTTTTGAGCGCAATATCGTATTGCAAACCATTGATGTGAACTGGCGTGAACATTTGGCAGCGATGGATTATTTGCGTCAAGGCATTCATTTGCGCGGTTACGCACAGAAAAATCCGAAGCAAGAATACAAACGTGAAGCCTTTGAAATGTTCCAAAACTTGTGGCATACCGTGCGTCATAACACCACCGCTTTGCTGGTATCGGTACAAGTTCAACCGCATGAAGATGTGGAAGCAGAAACCGAACCGCACATGCCTGAACACACTTACGCACATCATGCCGATGCGCCTGATATGCAAGCCGTTTTAGGCGAATCACGCGACCAACTGGCACGCGAAGCCTTGCAACCTGTTGATGGCAATGGAGAGCCAGATTTCAGCATTGCTGCTATGGACGCCATGGGTAAAGTGGTACACCGCAACGACCCTTGCCCATGTGGTAGTGGCTTGAAATATAAACAATGTCATGGCAAATTAGGTTAATATTTTGATAAGCAACAGGCAGCCTGAAAATTATCACGGTTTTCAGGTTGCTTGTTTTTTGTTTGACTACATTTGATTTCATGAATCTAAAATTCTCGATTTATTTGTAAAATTTTTTGCTAAAATCACGAAAATTTGGTCTGTTTTGATACAAAATAACAGGTTTATTCGGCAAATCATGTCTTTTTGCTACACGATACTTGCAAAAAATCGGTGGTTTGATACAATTCACTACAAGAAGTTACAGGGAAGAATTTAAAGCAAGTGATTGAATCATTTGTTTTATCAAAGCTTTGCGGCATTGCTTTTTTCTCCTTTCGGGCAATGTGGCAAAGAAGCAGGTAAAACCTGTATTGTTTGTGAAGCGTAAAATCTCTGATTTGAGGTATTTCGAGCAGTCTTTTGGCTGCTCGTTTTTTTTTGTGTGGTTTCAGGCTGCTTTTCTGAATATTTGCCAGAACGCGGCGTCTTGCCGCCGCACCCACGCTGTCTTCGTCGTGATGGTTCGTGGTATTTTGGCGGTTTCGCGCTCTATCGCCGCGCGGGCGACTTACTTTTTAAAAAAGTAAGCCAAATAATAGCTTTATCCGACAATTTGTTGATTTTTATGAAAATGTCGGATTCAAGAATCCGACCGACCGTTCTACGGAGTGAAAATCGTTCCGTGCCACGCACCTAAAAGCGTGGGTGCGGCGGCAAGACGCCGCGTTCTGGCGATTTCAGGCTGCCTGAATGGGTAATTCGCGTTATAATGTTATGATTATTTTCCAAAGGATTTTTGTATGAATGCGAATGAAAAATTAAATAATAAAATTAATAATATAAAGCAAAACAGCATTTATTTGCTGCCCAATTCGTTTACGGTGGCGGCGTTGTTTTCGGCGTTTTATGCGATTACGGAATCCATGCACGGGCGATTTGAAAATGCGGCGATTGCGGTGTTTGTTTCCATGCTGCTGGACGGTATGGATGGGCGTGTGGCGCGATTGACCAATAGCCAAAGCGCGTTTGGCGAACAACTGGACAGTTTGGCGGATATGGTGAGCTTTGGGGTCGCACCTGCGTTGATTATTTATAATTGGCAATTATTTGAATTTGGTAAATTTGGTTATGGGGTAGCGTTTGTGTATTGTGCGTGTGCGGCGTTGCGTTTGGCGTTGTTTAACACGTTGATTGGTAAAGTGGATAAAAAGTGGTTTATCGGCATTCCCAGCCCGACCGCAGCCGCTTTGGTGGCTGGTTTGATTTGGCTTGACCATAGTTATAATGGTTTTGGTGAGGGGGTGAAGTGGTTTGCGCTGTTTTTGACTTTGTTTGCAGGTTTGTCGATGGTGGTGCAGATTCCGTTTTGGAGTTTTAAGGAAATTCACATTAAGCAAAAAGTGCCGTTTTTTGTGATGATTTTGTTGGTGGTGGCGTTGATGATTATTGCGTTGGAACCTGCGTTGGTGCTGTTTGTGTTTTTCTTTGGTTATAGCTTGTCGGGTTATGTGCAATATGTGCGACGTTGGCTGAAAGGCGAGCAACTGAATGTGATTTCAACTGGCGAATGTGAGCAAAAAGCATCTGATGAAACGGGAACAGTTAAATCAGACACTTGATGTTAAATTCCATTGAGATTGAGATGAAAAAACGCTGTATTCATTTGAATGGATGAATACAGCGTCTTTTTTATTGAATTATGGCTTTGCCGTCGCCGTGGTTACTGCTTTTTGAGCGGCTGTTTTGATGGCAGTCGCTTTGGCTTTAGATTGGGTTTTACTCGAATCAATCGGTTTTAATTCAATGGGTTGTGCTGGATATAACGGTGTACCTTCTGGTTCTGCACCATTGGTATTGTCATCAAATGCCGATGTGGATTTGATTTTCAATTTATCGGTTTTAATAGGCGTTGCCGCTTTAGGTGCAGGTTGTTTTGCAGGTGTCGCTTTCACAGGTGCAGCCACTTCGCTGGCAGCTTTTGCAGGGGCTGCTTTCACAGGTGTGGTTGTGGTTTTGCTGGTTGATTTCGCAGGTGCCGTTGCTTTGGCTGGTGCAATCACCGTTTCTTCTGTGGTCGTGGGTTTCAATGGTTTTTCAGTTGCAGGGGCTGCGACAGCAGGTGTTTTGCCTTTGCTGGTAGTGGTTGCGGGTTTCGCAGGTGTTTTGGCTGGCGTAGCTGGCGTCGCTGTTTTGGCTACATCTGCATCCACTTCAATTTCATCCAAGTTGTCCTCTTCCATCACAGGTGGCAGAGCGGTTTTCATGCCTTTTGGTGTGGTCAAAGCAGCCGTACCGCTATTCCACGCAATTGACATCAGGCTGCCTGAAACGGCGGCTTTGGCTTTGGGCGCACAGCTAATACACACAGGAGTGGCACGACGGGCTTTGATAATTTGGTTAATACGTGCATCGGAAATTTTAATATTATTTGCCGTTGCCCATGCTTGAATACTTTTCTTCAGAGCATCAACATTCAAATTATTTTTGCTGTATGGGTCTTTAAATGCGGTCAGCCATAATTGGTTTTTGCTGTCCACGTTTAAAGTTGCCATTTCGTAGCTCACGATGGCATCTGAACCTGTGGTGATGGTATTGGCAAAATCCATCGCTTGTTCTGATTTCATACGCACACAACCATGGCTACGCACCCCTGGTACGCTGGCAGGCGCATTCGTGCCGTGAATACCCAAACCCAATTTTGGATTACCCAAACGCACAAATACAGGGCCTAATGGATTTTCAGGGCCTGGTGGTACGGTGGTACGACCATCTTTCAATTCCGCTTGAATGGATTTGGGAATGTGCCAAGTAGGGTCAAAGGCTTTACCGCCGATTTTGTGTTCACCCAAATTGGTTTGGGTAACAGCTTTACCCACGGCAACAGGATAAACTTTTTCCAATGCGCCGTTGTTGTATAAAAATAAACGTTGTTGTGGAATATTAATCACCACATATTGACCACGCGATGTTGGACTCACATCAGGCACGGGTGTGGTTTTCACATTTTTAACAGGTGTTTTGCCATCAGGTGTGATAATTTTAGATAATAAAACGGGTTTCGCAGCAGGCGCAGTTGTTTTGCCTGTGGTTGTTGGTTTTGCTGTGGCGCTGGTTTTAGCAGTGCTGGCAGCAGGTTTGGTGGTAGAAGTTTTTTTAGTGGTAGCTGGTTTCGTGGCTTGTTGCGCGGGTGCTGCAACCGTTGGGAACGTCAATGCCAGCGACAATGCCGCTAAAGTGATTTTTTGCATGAATTTAATTTCCATATAATAATAAAAATGACGCGAGAATGCACCGCGTTTTAAAATACGGCGCATGATACCTGATTTGTCCAGATTTTTATGCGAAAATAACTTATTTTTGCAGCTTATGTATCTGTTTTACAACATTTCAGGCTGCCTGAAACCAGAATTTTACTCTAAATATATGAATACGACCATTCAATCGATTGATTACGAAGGACGCGGCGTGGCGCGAATTGAAGGCAAAACGGTGTTTGTGCATCATGCCTTGCCGCGCGAAACGGTGCAAATTCGCATCACACAAGACAAAGGCTCATTTGCATTGGCAGACACATTGGACGTGATTAAACCGTCTAATTATCGCCGCACACCGCATTGCCCACATTATGGCGAATGCGGTGGCTGTGCCTTGCAACATGCCGAATTTTCCGCACAAGTTGCCTACAAACAACGCATTTTTGAAGAGCAATTACAACGCATCGGCAAAGTCTTTCCTGACCAATTATTAGCACCGATTTATGGTGCAGAATGGCATTATCGCAGCCGTACACGTTTGTCTATTTTTATAGATAAACAAGGACTTGTGCAACTAGGCTATCAAGCCAAACGCAGCAAACGCATTGTTCCCATTTCACAATGCCCCATTTTGCCACAACACGTTTCAGGCAGCCTGAACACCATTCGCGCAAGTTTGCAGCAATTACACGATGCCACGCCCAAAATTCGTTTGGAAAGCGTGGAAATTGCCGTAGGCGACCACACAACCGCGTTGAATCTGATTTCAAATCAATCCTTTCCCAAACAAAATTTACAAACCTTTTTGGATAATCTAAACGCATTCAGTCCCAACCACTGGCAAATTTGGCAACAAATCGGCAAACGCACCGCCGAACCCATTATTCCCAAAAATGCGCCCGAATTAAGTTACAGGCTGCCTGAATTTGGTTTACGAATGCCGTTTCGCGTGGGCGATTTTACCCAAATCAATTTGCCCATGAACGAAATGATGGTTTCACGCGCCATACGTCTGCTTGAACCACAAGCGCATGAAAGAATTGCCGATTTATTTTGCGGTTTGGGTAATTTTAGCCTGCCGATTGCCCGAAGTGGCGCGACCGTCATCGGCATAGAAGGCGCAGATTTTCTCACCCAACGCGCCCAACACAATGCGCGAGAAAATGGCTTGACCAACCTCCAATTTACCACCGCCGACCTCTTTGAAACCACGCCCCAAACCATGGAACAACTGGGCTATTTTGACAAAATCCTGCTTGACCCACCACGAGCAGGCGCGTATGCCGTGGTGCAAGCCTTGCACGCGCCTTATTTGCCCAAACGGATTGTGTATGTATCGTGCAATCCTGCCACTTTTGCGCGAGACGCGGCGGTCTTGGTTGCCAAAGGCTATCGCTTTAGCGCAGCTGGCGTGATGAATCTCTTTCCCCATACCGCGCATGTGGAAGCGGTGGCGGTGTTTGATTTGATGGCGTGATGAATCGTGTTAAATTAGATTAATAAACATCAAAATCCTTGCACTTGATTCATCAAACCATTATATTTAAAACATATTTCAACCCAAAAGAACAGGAATCCATCATGATGAGCTTTATTTGGACGATTATCATCGGTTTTATCGTGGGCGCATTGGCAAAATTATTTCACCCAGGGAAAGATAATTTAGGCTTTATTATCACCACCTTATTGGGTGTGGGTGGTTCGGTGGCGGCGGCGATTATCGGACGCGGTTTAGGCTGGTATCAACCCAATCAACCTGCTGGTTTCATCGCATCAGTGATTACCGCGACTGCGATTTTGTTCATTTACACCCGCATGACCAAAAAATAAAATCATTCAGGCAGCCTTTGCGTTCAAACAAAAGGCTGCCTGAATTTTTGGCGGGAACGCGCGTCTTGCCGCGCACCACGCTTTTGGGTTACTGGCACGGAATGGCGCGTTCTTCATAGAAAAAACGATAGCGTAGGCTTTGCCCACGATGACAAGCAGCTTGAAAATGTTGTAGCCTAATCGTGGGCATAGCCCACGCTACATCGTTGCGATGAAATGCGCACCGTTCCGCACTACCCACCCAAAAGCGTGGTGCGCGGCAAGACGCGCGTTCCCGTCAAAAATAAGATTATTTTGCCATCAGCAAGACCACCGCTTGCGCCTCAATGCCTTCCATGCGCCCTAAATAGCCTAGTTTTTCATTGGTTTTGCCTTTGATGTTAATGCATGATTCGGGCAAGCCCAAATCCGCCGCTAAGTTTTGGCGCATCGCAGGAATATGGGGTTTTAATTTCGGCTGTTGCGCGATGATGATGCTGTCCACATTGACTAATTGCCAACCCATTTTTTGCACTTCGGCATACGCGCGGCGCAGTAGTACACGACTGTCGGCATCTTTGAATTCGGCGGCGGTATCAGGAAAATGGGTGCCAATATCGCCCAAACCAGCCGCGCCCAACAAAGCATCGGTAATCGCATGCAGCAACGCATCGGCATCAGAATGCCCCAGCAAGCCTTTTTCAAACGGAATGGTTACCCCGCCCAAAATCAATGGACGATTTTCAACCAGTTGATGAACATCATAGCCTTGTCCAATACGAATATTCATTTTATTAGCCCTAAATATTTGATTAAAAAATAAAGTGAGATTTCAGGCTGCCTGAAATCCCACCCCAATCATAACAGCTTAATTATAATTGTGAATAGCATTGTTGATAACTTTGCGCGGCTTTATGCCAGCTAAAGTCTTGCTGCATGGCTTGTTCGCACAAAATTTGCCATACATCAGGCTGCTGCCAAGTATTCAAAGCATTTTGCAGCGTTTGGCTTAAATCATGGGCTTGAGCGTGTTCAAACACAAATCCTGTTTCGCCATTTTGCACCGTGTCTGCCAAACCGCCCGTTTTGCGAACCAATGGCAATGTGCCGTATTTCAAACCATATAATTGGGTTAAACCACAAGGTTCAAATCGGCTTGGAATCAAAATCACATCGCCGCCACCAATTAATTGATGCGCCAATTCTTCATTGTAGCCAATATACACCGCCACTTGTTTTGGATATTGCGCCGCCAATTCACTAAATGCGTATTCTAAATCAGGCGAACCGCTACCCAACAGCACAAATTGCAAATGTGGGTTTTGTGGCAGCAACTCATGCAAGCTGCTTAACAGCAAATCCGCGCCTTTTTGCGATGTTAAGCGCGATACCATGATCGTCAGCAAATGTTCAGGCTGCTGTGTCAAACCGAAATGTTGTTGCAAAGCGGTTTTATTGACTGATTTGGGTTGTAAATGTTGAATATCATAATGTTGGAACAATGCAGGGTCGGTGGCAGGATTCCAAATCGCGTCATCTACGCCATTTAAAATACCGCTCAATCTGCCTTGCGCCAAACGCGTTTGCAACAAACCGTGCATCCCATACGAACCCAAAGGTTCGGTAATTTCACGCGCATAAGTCGGGCTTACCGTGGTAATGTGGTCAGCGTAATACAAACCAGCTTTTAGGAAACTCATTTGACCGTGAAATTCCACGCCTTCGGTGTGCATCATCCAATGCGGCAACCATACATCGTGAATGTGTTTCGGCTGGAAACAGCCTTGATACGCGATATTGTGAATGGTAAACACGCTTTTCACGTCATTACGCTGCCACGCGGTCAAATAAGCAGGTGCCAAACCCGTTTGCCAATCGTGCGCGTGTAACACGTCCGCTTTGCCCCACAACGGGTCAATGCCTGTGGCAATCGCTGCCGCCGCCCAACTCAACACACCAAAACGAATCACATTATCATGATAATCTTGATAATATTCATTGTGATACGGATTGCCGCCACGGTCGTACAAATGCGGTGCGTCCACCAAATACAAGCCCACGTTTTGATATTGCGCGAAACGAATGACCACATAACCGCCAAACGTATCACGACGCGCCACTTCGGCTGTAAACGGCAATTTCTCACGCACGGCACGATAATAAGGCAACACCACGCGCACATCATCGCCTTGTTCAGCTTGAGCAAAAGGTAACGCGCCCAACACATCTGCCAAACCACCTGTTTTAATCAGTGGGTATAATTCAGAGGCAGCATGTAAAATTTTCATATTATATTCCTTTTATACAATAAGATAGTGGGCAATATGAATCTGGTTACACCATCTATTCACATTGCCCGAACCACAGATTATTTCATCATATCAATATTAAATAGAAGGGTCTTGTGGCGATTTCAATGCTGCCAACATATCAGGCGTAACTAAAGTGACTTTACCGCTGCTGCTGATACGGAAACCACGTGCTTTATCCGCTTCTTTATTTACACCAATTTCCATGCCGTCAGGAATCACACATTGACGTTCAATAATACAATCTTGCAAACGGCAATTTTTGCCCACTTTCACATTTGGCAATACGACTGCTTGATGTAAAACAGATTTTTCATCTACTTTCACACGGTCAAACAACACCGAATTGGAAATTTCAGCATCGGTAATCACACAGCCGCCGCCAATTAATGAATTGTCTAATGTGCGACAATCGGGGTCTTTATAGAAAAATTTGGTTGGCATGGATTGAGTTGGCAAGCCATGAATTGCCCAGTCATAATCAAACAGATTTAATTGTGGGTGTTCGGTTACCAAATCCATGTGCGCGCCCCAGTAGCTGTCCAGCGTACCCACATCGCGCCAGTAAATACTGCCTTCTGCATTGCGCCCCATACATGATTTTTCAAACGGGTGCGCATACAACACGCCTTCATCTAAAGCGCGTGGCATGATGTTTTTACCGAAATCGTGGTCGGTTTCGTCTTTTTTCACTTCTTCTTCTAGCACTTGATACAAATAGTCTGCATCAAATACATAAATCCCCATAGATGCCAATGAATGGTCGGGTTTTTCTCTCATGGTTGGCGGGTCTTGTGGTTTTTCCACAAATGCTTGGACTTGTAATTTATCATTAACCGCCATAATGCCAAATTCTTTAGCATCTTCACGTTTGACTTCAATACACCCCACAGTACATTTAGCCTCGCTTTCAATGTGGCTACGCACCATATTCATATAATTCATTTTGTAAATATGGTCGCCTGCCAAAATTAAAACGTATTTTGGCTTATAGTGTTCTTTCATAATCGGTACATTTTGCCAAACGGCATCGGCTGTACCGCGATACCACATGCTTTCATCTACTTGCTGACGTGCTGGCAACATATCCACAAATTGACCGCGCTCGCGTGGCAGGAATGACCAAGCGTGTTGCAAATGGCGCAACAAGCTATGCGCTTCATATTGTGTAATCACGCCAATTCTTAATAAGTTAGAATTCAAGCAGTTGGACAACGTAAAATCAATAATGCGCCAATTACCACCGAAATAAACCGCAGGTTTGGCACGGCGGTCGGTCATTTCGTGCAAACGCGAACCGCGTCCGCCAGCCAAAATCAAAACAAGGGTATCACGCGCAATATCGCTGTTATGTAGGAAACCATTTACATTGGGTGAGGGATTCATAAAGCATTCTCCGTTGAGGGTTTAATAAAGTGTGTTTTCAGATGAATTGAAAACTGTGAAGAACCA
>JBHARQ010000205.1:0-23544 GCA_041831015.1 Simonsiella sp.
AAATGGTAATGCCGGGTGAAAACGTGAAAATCACCGTTGAATTGATTGCGCCAATCGCAATGGAAAACGGTTTGCGTTTCGCGATTCGTGAAGGTGGTCGTACCGTAGGTGCGGGCGTTGTGGCTAACGTAATTGCTTAATTCATAAAGTTTAAATAGGCCAATAGCTCAATTGGTAGAGTATCGGTCTCCAAAACCGAGGGTTGTAGGTTCGAGACCTACTTGGCCTGCCAATATAAAAAACTAACCAAGGGCAAACTTTGGTTAGTTTTTTTTCTGTATATTTCAGGCTGCCTGAAAGAATAGGAATTCATAATGAGCCAAGAATTGGAACATGAAAAACAAGGTGGTTTTAAATTTTTCCGTTATGTGAAAGAATCAACTGCTGAGTTTAAAAAAGTTGTATGGCCCAAACGTCCAGATGCGGTACGCATGACTGGCTTTGTGATTGTTTTTGTTGCAATCTTTTCGGTGTTTATTTTCGGCGTGGATAGTGTGATTTCCAAGCTGTTTGAATTGATTTTAGTAAAATAAGGGGATGAGAATGGCGAAACGTTGGTATGTGGTACAAGCTTATTCAGGCTTTGAAAAAAATGTCCAAAAAACATTGAAAGAACGCATTGCTCGTGAAGAAATGGGCGATTACTTCGGTCAAATTTTGGTACCTGTGGAAGAAGTGGTGGACATTAAAAATGGTCGCCGTACGGTATCCGAACGCAAATTTTTCCCTGGTTATGTGCTGGTAGAAATGGAAATGACTGATAGCTCTTGGCACTTGGTGAAAAGTACGCCACGTGTGAATGGTTTTATTGGTGGAACGGCGCATAAACCGTTGCCGATTACCCAGCGCGAAGTAGATGCGATGATGGAGCAAGTGCGCGGTACCTCTGAAGAAGGTGGTGTGAAAAAACCGAAACCACGTGTGGAATTTGATGTGGGTCAGCAAGTGCGCGTTAATGAAGGGCCGTTTGCGGATTTCAATGGCGTGGTGGAACATGTGGACTACGAGCGCAATAAATTGCGTGTAACCGTGCAAATTTTCGGTCGTGAAACACCTGTGGAATTAGAATTCGGTCAAGTGGAAAAAATCATTTAAACCACTTTTTTCATTCTGAAACTTGATTTTGCTTGCAAAATAAAAAAGTATCGGCTAAAATAATTAGCTTGATTTTTTGGGGAGCAGAATTGTCTGCGTTTTACCCGTTTTATTGGAGTTTTTAGAACATGGCAAAGAAAGTCATCGGCTACATCAAACTGCAAATCCCTGCAGGTAAAGCCAATCCATCGCCACCAGTTGGTCCAGCTTTGGGTCAACGTGGTTTGAACATTATGGAATTCTGTAAGGCGTTTAACGCGGCAACTCAAGGTTTGGAACCAGGTTTGCCTACGCCTGTGGTAATTACTGCTTATGCAGATAAATCATTCACATTTGTATTGAAAACACCTCCTGCATCTGTGCTGCTGAAAAAAGCAGCTGGCTTGCAAAAAGGTAGCTCTAACCCATTGACCAACAAAGTCGGCACCGTAACTCGTGCGCAGTTGGAAGAAATCGCTAAAACCAAACAGCCTGATTTGACGGCTGCTGATTTGGATGCTGCTGTGCGTACCATCGCAGGTTCTGCACGTTCTATGGGCTTGAATACTGAGGGAGTGGTATAATGGCGAAAATTTCTAAACGCTTGAAAGCATTGCGTGCTTCTGTTGAAGCCAACAAATTGTACGCGATTGATGAAGCCATTGCTTTGGTAAAAAAAGCAGCAACGGCAAAATTTGACGAGTCTGTAGATGTATCTTTCAACTTGGGCGTTGACCCTCGTAAATCTGACCAAGTGATTCGTGGTTCAGTAGTATTGCCAAAAGGTACAGGTAAAACCACTCGCGTGGCTGTGTTCACACAAGGCGCGAATGCAGAAGCCGCAAAAGCCGCAGGTGCAGACATCGTGGGTTTTGAAGATTTGGCAGAAGAAATCAAAAAAGGCAACATGGATTTTGATGTTGTGATTGCTTCTCCTGATGCGATGCGTATCGTAGGTCAGTTGGGTACAATTTTGGGTCCACGCGGCTTGATGCCAAACCCTAAAGTAGGTACCGTAACACCTAACGTAGCTGAAGCCGTTAAAAACGCTAAAGCAGGTCAAGTACAATATCGTACTGACAAAGCGGGTATTATTCACGCTACCATCGGTCGTGCTTCTTTCGCAGAAGCGGACTTGAAAGAAAACTTTGACGCATTGTTGGATGCCTTGGTAAAAGCAAAACCTGCTGCTGCCAAAGGTCAATATGTGCGCAAAATCGCGGTATCTAGCACAATGGGCTTGGGTGTTCGCGTAGACGTAGCAAGCGTAACTGCTAAATAATTTTTCAGGCAGCCTGAAAAGGTTTTTCCCATTTGGGCTGCTTGATATTCGGACTACTTAATTCAATTAAGTAGATGTCCAAGACCGTAGGGAACGTAAGTTTTAATAATCCAACCCTACGCAGACGGTAGTCCTGAAACTAAAGTTTTATGATGTGAGCGTATCGCTTGCAAAGTGTCTTTAATCAGGTTGCCGCGCTGGTGGAGTATGGCATCCGCCATATTCTTTTGATAAACAGTGGGAGGTAGACCTTGAGTCTCAATATTGAAACCAAGAAAGCAGCCGTAGAAGAGATTAGCGCAGCGATTGCGAATGCTCAAACTATGGTGATTGCTGAATATCGCGGTATCGGTGTTGCCAGCATGACTGAACTTCGCGCTAATGCTCGTAAAGAAGGCGTGTACTTACGCGTTTTGAAAAACACATTGGCTCGTCGTGCAGTAGAAGGAACTTCTTTTGCAGGTTTGGCTGACCAAATGGTTGGTCCATTGGTTTACGCAGCATCGGAAGATGCGGTAGCGGCTGCAAAAGTATTGCACCAATTCGCGAAAAAAGATGACAAAATCATTTTAAAAGCCGGTTCTTACAATGGCGAAGTGTTGAATGTTGCTCAGGTAACTGAGTTAGCATCTATTCCATCTCGCGAAGAATTGTTGTCTAAACTGTTGTTTGTTATGCAAGCGCCTGTATCTGGCTTTGCACGCGGTTTGGCTGCTTTGGCAGAGAAAAAAGAAGGCGAAGCGGCTTAATTTTCCGCCCTTTCTTGACACTGAAGATTTTGTTTTTTAAACATTTACATTTAATCAATATTTACGGAGTTTGATAGCATGGCTATTACTAAAGAAGACATTTTGGAAGCGGTAAGCAACCTGACTGTTATGGAATTGAACGAGCTGGTTAAAGCTTTTGAAGAAAAATTCGGCGTTTCTGCTGCTGCGGTTGCCGTTGCTGCTGGTCCTGCTGCTGGTGCAGCTGCTGCTGAAGCTAAAACTGAATTTGACGTAATCTTGGCTTCTGCTGGCGACCAAAAAGTTGGCGTGATTAAAGTTGTTCGTGCAATCACTGGCTTGGGCTTGAAAGAAGCTAAAGACTTGGTTGACGGCGCACCTAAAACATTGAAAGAAGGTGTTTCTCAAGCTGAAGCTGACGACATCAAAAAACAATTGGAAGAAGCTGGCGCGAAAGTGGAAATCAAATAATCCATTTTTTCACAGTTTTAAAAATTGGGGTAGTGAGTGTGTTATCATTTGCGGTAATGACTCATTACCACTTGGGCTGGTGGTTTTGACTACCAGCCTTGTTTGCGCTTTTATGTATTGAAAATGTGTAAATTTACCAAAATTTACTATTTTTTTAACCCCGAATCGTAAAGTTTGGTAAATTTATATGAGATTTGGCTGTTTCAGACAGTTTTCTCGTTTCTTGTTAAACCCTTTTTCTTTTTTGGAAACCGAATACATGGTTGATTTTGGTTTCATCTCTATTTTTCAGGCAGCCTGAAATCTTGATGACAAGGTTTGCCCAGTGTTTTTCAATTTAATTGTTGCCCATTTTTGGAGTATCTACAATGAGTTACACCTTTACCGAAAAGAAGCGCATCCGTAAAAGTTTTGCTAAACGCGAAACGGTATTGAATGTGCCCTATTTGCTAACGACACAGCTAGAATCGTATGAAAAATTCTTGCAACAAGGTCGTGCGTTTGACCAACGTCTGGATGATGAAGGTCTTCAGGCAGCCTTCACGTCTATTTTCCCGATTGAGAGCAATAATGGCTTTGCGGAATTGGATTTCGTGCATTATGTGTTGGGCGAACCGTTGTTTGATATTCCTGAATGTCAGTTGCGTGGGATCACTTATGCTGCGCCATTGCGCGCGCGTATTCGCTTGAAAATTTATGACCGCGAATCCGCCGCCAGCAAAACCATCAAAGAAGTGCGCGAAAATGAAGTGTACATGGGCGAAATCCCGTTGATGACACCCAGTGGCTCATTTGTGATTAACGGTACGGAACGTGTGATTGTGTCGCAGTTACACCGTTCGCCAGGGGTGTTCTTTGAACATGACCGTGGTAAAACACATGCGTCTGGTAAGTTGTTGTTTTCGGCGCGTATTATTCCTTACCGTGGTTCGTGGTTGGATTTTGAATTTGACCCGAAAGATTTGTTGTACTTCCGTATTGACCGCCGCCGTAAAATGCCCGTAACCATTTTGTTACGCGCTTTGGGTTACACCGATGAGCAAATGCTGGATATGTTCTACGACAAAGAAACGTATTATTTGGCAAAAGATGGCGTGCAAACCAATTTGGTGCCAGAGCGTTTGCGTGGCGAAATGGCGAAATTTGACATTGTGGATAACGATGGCAATTTGTTGGTGGCATCGGGCAAACGTATCAACGCTAAAAATGTGCGCGATATTCAAGCGGCTGGCTTAACGCGTTTGACGGTAGAACCTGATGTATTGATTGGCAAAACATTAGCCAAAGATGTGATTATCGCTGAAACAGGCGAAATCATGGCAAAAGCCAATAGTGAAATTACGGAAGAATTGTTGGCGCAATTAGACATTCACGGCATCAAAGAAATCCAAACCTTGTTTGTGAATGAAACCAGCGCAGGTAACTACATTTCTGCCACATTGCGTACCGATGAAACCGCCGACCAACAAGCAGCGCGTGTAGCGATTTACCGCATGATGCGCCCTGGTGAACCGCCTACAGAAGAAGCGGTAGAAGCCTTGTTCAAACGCATGTTCTTCCAAGAAGAAAGCTATGATTTGTCGCGCGTGGGTCGTATGAAATTTAATACCCGTACCTACGAGCAAAAATTGTTGCCAGAACAAGCAGGGACTTGGTACGAGCGTTTGTTGAATGAATTGTCTGAAAAAGCAGATAAAACCAGCTTTATTTTAAGCGTGGAAGACATCGTGATTACCATCGCCACTTTGGTGGAATTGCGTAACAGCCACGGCGAAGTAGATGACATCGACCACTTGGGTAACCGCCGTGTGCGTTCGGTGGGCGAATTGGTGGAAAATCAATTCCGTAGTGGTTTGGCGCGTGTGGAACGTGCTGTGAAAGAGCGTTTGAACCAAGCTGAAAGCGAAGGTTTGATGCCAACCGATTTGATTAACGCTAAACCCGTTTCCGCAGCGATTAAAGAATTCTTTGGTTCTAGCCAATTATCGCAATTTATGGACCAAACCAACCCGCTGTCTGAAATTACCCACAAACGCCGCGTATCCGCTTTGGGCCCTGGTGGTTTGACGCGTGAACGTGCAGGCTTTGAGGTGCGAGACGTACATCCAACCCATTACGGTCGCGTGTGTCCGATTGAAACGCCAGAGGGTCCAAATATTGGTTTGATTAACTCATTGTCCGTTTATGCGCGTACCAATGAATACGGTTTCTTGGAAACACCGTATCGCCGTGTGGTTGATGGCAAAGTAACCAACGACATTGACTATTTGTCTGCGATTGAAGAAGGTCGCTATGTGATTGCACAGGCGAACTCGGAATTAGACGAAAACGGCTGCCTGAAAACCGATGAATTGATTACCTGTCGCGAAAAAGGCGAAACCATTTTGGCAACTGCCGACCGCGTACAATACATGGACGTGGCAACAGGTCAAGTGGTATCAGTGGCGGCATCTTTGATTCCATTCTTGGAACACGATGACGCGAACCGCGCATTGATGGGCGCGAACATGCAACGTCAAGCCGTGCCATGTTTGCGTGCCGAAAAACCAATGGTCGGTACAGGCATTGAACGTGCCGTAGCTGTGGACAGCGCAACTGCGATTGTGGCGCGTCGTGGCGGTGTGGTGGAATATGTGGACGCTAACCGTATCGTTATCCGCGTACACGATGATGAAGCCACTGCCGAATTGGGCGGTGTGGATATTTACAATTTGGTGAAATTCACGCGCTCTAACCAATCGACCAATATTAACCAACGTCCAGCCGTGAAAGCAGGCGATGTTTTGCAAAAAGGCGATTTGATTGCGGACGGTGCGTCTACTGATTTGGGCGAATTGGCTTTGGGTCAAAACATGACCATCGCGTTTATGCCGTGGAATGGCTATAACTACGAAGACTCAATTTTGATTTCGGAAAAAGTGGCGGCTGATGACCGTTACACGTCTATTCACATTGAAGAATTGAATGTGGTGGCGCGTGATACGAAATTGGGTGCGGAAGACATTACCCGTGATATTCCGAACTTGTCGGAAAAAATGCAAAACCGTTTGGACGAAAGCGGTATTGTGTACATTGGCGCGGAAGTAGAAGCGGGCGATGTGTTGGTCGGCAAAGTAACGCCAAAAGGCGAAACGCAACTCACGCCAGAAGAAAAATTGTTACGCGCGATTTTCGGTGAAAAAGCGTCTGATGTGAAAGATACATCTTTGCGTATGCCAACAGGCATGAGCGGTACGGTAATTGACGTACAAGTGTTTACCCGCGAAGGCATTCAACGCGATAAACGCGCTCAATCCATTATTGAAGCGGAATTGAAACGCTATCGCCAAGATTTGAATGACCAAATTCGTATTTTTGACAATGACGCGTTTGACCGTATTGAACGCATGATTGTGGGTCAAACCGCCAACGGTGGCCCTATGAAATTGGCAAAAGGCACGGCAATCACGGCTGAATATTTGCATGGTTTGCCAAGCCGTCATGATTGGTTTGATGTGCGTGTGGCTGATGAAGACATGGCGAAACAGTTGGAATTGATTAAATTGTCATTGCAACAAAAACGCGAAGAAGCCGAAGCCTTGTATGAAGTCAAAAAGAAAAAAATGACGCAAGGCGATGAATTGCCCCCCGGTGTTCAAAAAATGGTTAAGGTGTTTATCGCCATCAAACGCCGTTTGCAAGCGGGCGATAAAATGGCGGGTCGCCACGGTAACAAGGGTGTGGTATCGCGCATTCTGCCTGTGGAAGACATGCCATACATGGCGGACGGTCGCACGGTGGACATCGTGTTGAACCCATTGGGCGTACCATCGCGTATGAACATTGGTCAGATTTTGGAAGTGCATTTGGGCTGGGCGGCAAAAGGTATTGGTCAGCGTATTGACCGTATGCTGGCGGAACAGCGCAAAGTGGGCGAAATCCGTGAATTCTTGAATAAGTTGTACAACGGTAGCGGTAAAAAAGAAGATTTGGACAGCTTGAGCGATGAAGAAATTTTGACGCTGGCTGAAAATCTGAAACGTGGCGCAACGTTTGCATCGCCAGTATTTGACGGTGCGAAAGAGAATGAAATCTACGAAATGTTGAATTTGGCGTATCCAAGCGAAGACCCCGAAATTCAAAAATTGGGCTTCAATGATACGAAAACGCAAATCACTTTGTATGATGGACGTTCTGGCGAAGCGTTTGACCGCCGTGTTACCGTGGGCGTGATGCACTATTTGAAACTGCACCACTTGGTTGATGAGAAAATGCACGCACGTTCTACGGGTCCATACTCTTTGGTAACGCAACAGCCGTTGGGCGGTAAAGCGCAATTCGGTGGTCAGCGTTTCGGTGAGATGGAGGTGTGGGCGTTGGAAGCATACGGCGCGGCGTACACCTTGCAAGAAATGCTGACGGTGAAATCGGATGACGTAACAGGTCGCACGAAGATGTATGAAAACATCGTGAAGGGTGAACACAAAATTGACGCGGGTATGCCCGAGTCGTTTAATGTGATTGTGAAGGAAATCCGCTCACTTGGCTTGGATATTGATTTGGAACAGAATTGATATTTGAGTTAAATTAATTTTCAGGCAGCCTGAAAAGGTTGAAATGCAGTTTCAGGCTGCCTGAAAATTCAAATCTCTAAAATAAAGGAAATTGTAATGTTAGGGATACTCAAATCGCGCAAACAAATATATCCGATAGTTTATTATGGATTATTGATGCCATTGGTTTCTGGCATCGCGATGGGTTTATTGACAGGCTTTTCTTTATTTACAGGTAGGAGTCATTTTGCTGTTGAATTGATGGCAGTATTATATTCAATGGGGATGTGGATAGCTGGGGCATATGTCTTTGGTGGATGCACGGCACTCATAACGGGTTTTGTTGTGTCAATAATGGTTAATCAAAATTTAGCTAAATGGAAACTTTTATTGATAGCCATCATTTCTGCTGTACTGACATCCTTGTTAATTTTATTTTTTGTGATTGATTTTAGAAAAACTTTTACTGAGTTGATGATGGTGTGGAGTGTATTAGGCACACTCATAACAACATTGCTCTATTTTAGAACAAAGAACTTTTATTATTTTAATAATATAAAACAACAATGAATAAGCAAGCGTAGGTCAGATACTCGTATCCGACATTTCCGCCTAAAGTAAATGATTTGTCGGATTCAAGGTATAAAAATCATTTTTCAGGCAGCCTTTTTAGTACACGACAATCATTTAAATGCTGCCTGAAACACCCACCTCATACTACGAAGTGCAAAATTTAAACGCGCCACATACCAAAAAGCGTGGGTGCGGCGGCAAGACGCCGCGTTCTGGTCAATATTCGGTAGTCTTTTAGAAATATCGTGTATTGAAAAAGGCAGCCTGAAAATAAAATTTAATTAAATCAAAGCGGAGTAATTGAACATGGCATGGCATTCATTATTAAAATTAAGCGTATTAGGCGTGAGTTTGGCATTAGCCGCGTGTGCCGCGACCGAGCGCACCTCCACCGCATCTGTTACCCAAAATCAGCCTGTTTATACGGTGTTGTCTGATTTGGATTACGTTCCCTACATTATGGAAGATGACAAGGGATATGTAACGGGCTTGGAAGCCGATATTTTACGCGCGATTGCCAGAAATCAAGGTTTCCGCATTGAATATAAAAAAGATACTTGGGACACATTGTTTGATGATATGCAGGGCAAAGGCGCTCATATCGCTAGCAACGGTATGGCAATTAATGATGTGAATCAAGAAGTGGCTCATTACAGCCAACCGTATTTACGCTCATTGGATTGCGTGGCGACTTTAACGCCTGATGCGGCTTGGCAAAAAGGCAAAATTGCCATCGTATTAGAAGGTAATTTGCCCAATAATTTGAAAAAACAATACAACATTACCGAAAAACAATTTACCAAAGTAGAGAGCCAACAAAATGGTTTGGCAACTTTGGTGGCGAAAAAAGCCCAATCTGCTGTGGGCGATTGTACCGCTTTGCGTTATTACGCAAGCCACGAAGCCAATTTGAAAGCACATACTTTGCATATCAAGGAGTTGGCATCATCAGGCAGCAGCGATAATTCTAATTTGGTGTTTGCCGTTCGCAAAGACCAAACAGAATTATTGAACAAAATCAACGCTGGTTTAAAAGCCATTGAGCAAAGTGGCGAATTGGCAGCGATTAAGCGCAAATGGGGTCAGCAATAATCATTGGGTCATGATATGAATAACATAAAAATATGGGGTGTGCTACTCGCGATGACCTTGAGCGCGTGTACCGCGACTCAACCCACCCAAACTAAAACCAATCACCAATCACAAACCAACACCACCCAAGTGGACAGCGCACACAACGCCCAAAACGCGCTAGATTGGGCTGGAACCTACACAGGCAAAACACCTGAATACAGCGTGATGGTTTTGGTACTGAAAGACAACCAAACCTACGCGCTCAAAACCTTAGCCAAAAAAAGCAATGAACCCAAAGTGGTACAAGGCAAATTTCAATGGGAATCAGGCGGTAGTGTCGTGAAATTAGACAACCAAATGCGCTTTTTCATTGCCGAAGGGCGCGTACAATTATTACCACAAGGCGTGAATGGCTACCAAGCCAACAGCCCTTATACATTGGAACAAGTGTCCAATGCTTATGCTGAATTTGAATAATTCAAATACATATCTACTGTCAAAACACGGGTTTGACCCTTAATTAGGAGCAATCAATGAACTTAAGCAATTTGTTCGCCCCCCTACAACAAGCAGGTTCGGAAGAATTTGATGCCATCAAAATTGGCATTGCCTCGCCCGATACCATTCGTTCATGGTCGTATGGCGAAGTAAAAAAACCCGAAACCATCAACTACCGCACGTTCAAACCCGAGCGCGATGGCTTGTTCTGTGCCAAAATTTTCGGTCCAGTCAAAGACTACGAGTGCTTGTGCGGTAAATACAAACGCTTGAAATTCAAAGGTGTAACCTGCGAAAAATGTGGCGTAGAAGTAACTTTAACCAAAGTACGCCGTGAGCGCATGGGTCATATTGAATTGGCTGCGCCTGTGGCACATATTTGGTTCTTGAAATCTTTGCCATCTCGTTTGGGTATGGTGTTGGACATGACGTTGCGCGATATTGAGCGCGTGTTGTATTTTGAAGCATTTGTGGTTACCGACCCTGGTTTGACCAGCTTGCAACGCCGTCAATTATTGACTGAAGAAGATTACTACGCCAAATTGGAAGAATATGGCGAAGAATTTGACGCACACATGGGCGCAGAAGGCATTCGCGAATTGTTACGCAGCCTGAATGTGGA
Source organism: Simonsiella sp. (assembly GCA_041831015.1). Taxonomy (GTDB): domain Bacteria; phylum Pseudomonadota; class Gammaproteobacteria; order Burkholderiales; family Neisseriaceae; genus Simonsiella. Next base: position 10,855 of record JBHARQ010000205.1, read on the forward strand.
ACAAGAAGTAGAATTGCTCCGCCAAGAATTGCAATCAACCAGCAGCGACACCAAAATCAAAAAAATCGCCAAACGCTTGAAAGTATTGGAAGCATTCCAACGCTCTGGCATGAAATTGGAATGGATGATTATGGACGTGTTGCCTGTGTTGCCGCCAGATTTGCGTCCATTGGTACCGTTGGACGGTGGTCGTTTTGCGACTTCCGACTTGAACGATTTGTACCGCCGCGTGATTAACCGTAACAACCGTTTGAAACGCTTGTTGGAATTGCGTGCGCCAGACATCATCGTTCGCAACGAAAAACGTATGTTGCAAGAAGCCGTAGATAGTTTGTTGGACAACGGTCGCCGTGGTAAAGCCATGACTGGCGCAAGCAAACGCCCATTGAAATCATTGTCTGACATGATTAAAGGTAAGAGCGGTCGTTTCCGTCAAAACTTGCTGGGTAAACGTGTGGACTATTCAGGTCGTTCGGTAATTACCGTAGGCCCATACTTGCGTTTGCACCAATGCGGTTTGCCGAAAAAAATGGCGTTGGAGTTGTTCAAACCGTTTATTTTCCACAAATTGGAAAAACGCGAATTGGCAACCACCGTTAAGGCTGCCAAAAAATTGGTAGAACAAGAAGTGCCAGAAGTTTGGGACATCTTGGAAGAAGTCATTCGTGAACACCCTATCTTGTTGAACCGTGCGCCGACCTTGCACCGTTTGGGTATTCAAGCGTTTGAGCCGATTTTGATTGAAGGCAAAGCCATTCAGTTGCACCCATTGGTGTGTGCGGCATTTAACGCGGACTTTGACGGCGACCAAATGGCGGTTCACGTTCCATTGAGCTTGGAAGCACAAATGGAAGCGCGTACCTTGATGTTGGCGTCTAACAACGTGTTGGCACCAGCCAACGGCGAGCCGATTATTGTACCGTCTCAAGACATCGTATTGGGCTTGTACTACATGACGCGTTCCAAAGAAAAAGCGTTGGGCGAAGGCACATTGTTTGCCGATGTAAAAGAAGTCCACCGTGCTTACCACACCAAACAAGTGGAATTGGGTACGCAAATTACCGTGCGTTTGCGCGAATGGGTGAAAAACGACCAAGGCGAATTTGAGCCTGTGATGAACCGTTACAACACCACCGTGGGTCGTGCGTTGCTGTCTGAAATTTTGCCCAAAGGCTTGCCATTTGAATATGTAAACAAGGCTTTGAAAAAGAAAGAAATTTCTAAATTGATTAATGCGTCATTCCGTTTGTGCGGTTTGCGCGACACGGTGATTTTTGCCGACCATTTGATGTACACGGGTTTTGCCTTGGCAGCCAAAGGCGGTATTTCCATTTGCGTAGATGATATGGAAATTCCAAAAGAAAAACCTGCCTTGCTGGCTGAAGCGCAAGCCGAAGTGAAACAAATTGAAGACCAATACCACCAAGGTTTGGTAACAGCAGGCGAACGTTACAACAAAGTGATTGATATTTGGGGTACGGCAGGCGATAAAATTGCCAAAGCGATGATGGATAATTTGTCGCAAGACCCTGTATTGGATGAAAATGGTCAGCCTTATTTGAATGAAGACGGCACACCGATGATGGAAGAGTCGTTCAACTCCATTTACATGATGGCGGATTCGGGTGCGCGTGGTTCGCCAACGCAAATTAAGCAGTTGTCAGGTATGCGTGGTTTGATGGCAAAACCAGATGGCTCGATTATTGAAACGCCGATTACGGCAAACTTCCGCGAAGGTTTGACGGTATTGCAATACTTTATTGCGACCCACGGTGCGCGTAAAGGTTTGGCGGATACGGCATTGAAAACGGCTAACTCGGGTTACTTGACACGCCGTTTGGTGGACGTTACCCAAGATTTGGTGGTAATTGAAGACGATTGCGGCACAACCGAAGGCTTTAATATGAAAGCGGTGGTGCAAGGTGGCGATATTATTGAACCATTGGGTGACCGTATTTTGGGTCGTGTGGCAGCGGAAGATGTGGTTGACCACAGCACAGGCGTGACCATTGTAGAAGCAGGCACGTTGTTTGATGAGAAATTGATTGAATTGATTAGTCGTTCAAGTGTAGATGAAGTGAAAGTTCGCACACCAATTACTTGTGAAACGCGTTATGGCTTGTGTGCGAAATGTTATGGTCGCGACTTGGCTCGCGGTAAATTGGTGAATGCTGGCGAAGCGGTGGGCGTGATTGCCGCGCAATCCATCGGTGAACCCGGTACTCAGCTGACGATGCGTACGTTCCACATCGGTGGTGCGGCATCTCGTGCGGCTGCAGCCAGCCAAGTAGAAGCCAAATCAAATGGTACGGTGCGTTTCAGCAGCCAAATGCGTTACATTGCCAATAGCAAAGGCGAGTTGGTGGTGATTGGTCGCTCAAGTGAAATCATCATTCTTGACCAAATCGGTCGTGAGCGCGAACGCCACAAAGTGCCTTATGGTGCGATTTTGAAAGTGCAAGATGGCGAAGAGTTGAAAGCGGGTACGGCTTTGGCAACTTGGGACCCACATACCAATCCGATTATCAGCGAATACGCAGGTAAAGTGGAATTGGAAAACTTTGAAGAAGGCGTTACCGTTACCAAGCAAACCGATGAAATTACGGGTATGTCGCAATATGTGGTGATTGACGGTAAACGTCGTTCAACCAGTAAATTGTTGCGTCCAGCTGTGAAATTGTTGGATGAAAATGGCGAATATATTCATATCCCCGGTACGCAAACGCCTGTATCGATTGCATTCCCAGTGGGTGCGATTATTCAAATTCGTGAAGGTCAAGACATTGGCAAAGGCGAAGTATTGGCGCGTACACCACAGGCATCGTCTAAAACACGCGATATTACGGGTGGTTTGCCACGCGTAGCGGAATTGTTTGAGGCGCGTGTGCCGAAAGATGCTGGGATGCTGGCTGAAGTAACGGGTACGGTGTCATTCGGTAAGGAAACCAAAGGCAAACAGCGTTTGTTGATTACGGATTTGGACGGCGTGGTATACGAAACCTTGATTTCTAAAGAGAAACAGGTATTGGTACACGATGGTCAGATTGTGAACCGTGGTGAAACGATTGTAGATGGCTCGGTTGACCCACATGATATTTTGCGTTTGCAAGGCATTGAGGCATTGACGCGTTATATTGTGCAAGAGGTTCAAGAGGTTTACCGTTTGCAGGGTGTGAAGATTTCGGATAAACATATTGAAGTGATTATTCGTCAAATGTTGCGCCGCGTGGTGATTACGGATGCTGGCGATACGGGCTTTATCACAGGCGAACAGGTAGAACGCGCTGAAGTGATGATTGCCAATGAGCAAGCCATCAAGGAAGGCAAAGAACCTGCACGTTTTGATAATGTGTTGTTGGGTATTACCAAAGCGTCTTTGAGCACTGACAGCTTTATTTCTGCGGCATCGTTCCAAGAAACGACTCGTGTCTTGACCGAAGCGGCGATTATGGGCAAAAAAGACGATTTGCGTGGCTTGAAAGAAAACGTGATTGTGGGTCGTTTGATTCCTGCGGGTACGGGTTTGAGCTATCATCGTAGCCGCCGCGCTAGCTGGGCAGCCGCCGCACAGCAACGTGTGAATGCGATGGCACAAGCCGATATCGCTGCAAGCGAAACCGATGAAGAATAAGCAGCAGATTTAATTTTTTAAATTGTTGTTTTTAATAAACAGGCTGCCTGAAACTGAGTTTCCGATGGAAATGGGGTTTCAGGCAGCCTGTTTGGTTTATTGAACTTATTTATCGTGATGCAAAATCAGTTGCACTAAAATTCAAAATAAACAATAATGTAAACATTCTAAAATCGCCCGAAATATGCTGATGCTGTTTCGGGCATTTGTTACGAATTCTTTAAGGAATGTAGTTTGATGTTTTTAAATAAGAAAATTTTAGCTGTGGTATGTTGCAGTATGGCGTTGCAGCCGTTGGCATGGGCTGAACCGCATTCGTTTCACGGGGCTGACCATCCTATGGAACAGGAAATGCGCGGAGAACTCACACCAGCCAAATCATCATCTGAAAATGAAAAAAGTGATGGCAAAAAAAGTGGTGGTGAAAAAGTTGAACGCAAAAAAGAAGAGCCAAAAAGTCAGGACAAAAAAAATGACAGCAAACCCAATAACGGCAAATCATCTACGGCTGCTGATAAGCCAAAAGTGAAGATTTCGCCATTGTTACAATTATCGCGTGAGTTTTCGCGTCGTAGAAGTGGTAATGGTTTGGGTTTGCGTGTGTTGGGGGCTTTGACGCGGGAGATGTCGTCTTTTGGTTTTCGGGTGCATCCGATTTCGCGCAAGCGTAAATTGCATACGGGGATTGATTTTGCGGCACCGCACGGAACGAAGATTTTTGCTGCAGATGATGGCATCATTCGCACGAAAAAGTGGATGCGAGGTTATGGTAAAACGGTCATTATTATGCATGGGAATGGGGTGGAGACGTTGTACGCGCACATGAGCCGATTTGCGGGGATTTCGGAAAATCAGGTGGTGCGTGCTGGACAGTTGATTGGTTATGTGGGGAATACGGGGGCTTCTACGGGCCCGCATTTGCATTATGAAATTCGGCGCGGCGGCAGACCTGTGAATCCGAAGAAAAATGCGTATTTGGTCAAATAATGAAACCTTTGCAAAACTCACGGAGCGCGGACGGCTCGTCCGCATTTTGATATAAACCGAAACAAGAATTTAATCCAATCAACCAAGCGGACGAGCCGTCCGCGCTCCATTGATGTCATTGACTTTGTTTGAGATGCTTTTGCAAAGGTTTCATAATGTGGTTTTGAAATGCGGACGGTTTTGTGCCACTAGCCTAAAGCGTGGGTGCGGCGGCAAGACGCCGCGTTCTGGCAAAAAAGGCTGCCTGAAAATGTAAATTTTGCCACGATGTTTTTTAAATCAGATAGTATCATTACTTTAATGATGATTCAGGTTTAAGGATGTGTTATGAAAAAATTATGGCATTTTTCGTTGTTGGCGGTGTGTGCGGTGGGTTTGAGTGGGTGTTATATTGTGCAGCCTGCCCCTGGGACGAATGTGGTGATTCAAAATCCGCAACGTTGATTCTGAAAGGTAATCTAAAATGAAATTGTATAATGTTTTGTTGATGTCTGTATTGGCTGGTGTGTTGAGTGCGTGTTATGTGGTGCCGATTGAAAATGGCTCGCGTGTGGTGCAAACGTCTGCCAGCACGGGCGCAACAACGGTGGCAACGCCGCAAACGATGACGTTGCAAGCGCGTTTGTATCCCAGCAATGAGGTGGCACAACGTACGGGCGCGGCTCAAGCAACGGTGGCGATTAATCAGTCGGGACACGGTACGTTTACGTCGTATATCGGTGGCGAGCAATTTACGGGCGATGCAACGCGTGCGTTGAATTCGCGTTCGGGCAAAGCCAATGGTGCATCAGCAAGTGGTCGTTATATTAATTGTGAATATACGATGAATTCAAACACGGTCGGCATGGGAACGTGCAAAATGTCCACAGGCGCAACGTATTCTATGCATGTGGCGCAATAATTCAGGCAGCCTGAAATTTTTGCAAAATCAATTTTGTAGGGGCGGATTTTATATCCGCCCCTATGTTTGAAAACGTGAGTTTTGCAAAGTTTGATTACATTTGATATTGATTTAATAAGGGGTCAATATCTACCCACATGATGCGTCCACCTGTTTTGGTGGCAGCATCGCCTTCATCACTCATCAAGACTAATTGGGATTTGCCCAAACGGGTAACCACATCAATCGCTTCTACATTGGTCATCAATTCAATGCCATTAACTTGAATGGCTTGAGGTTGGGCATCGGCTGCGCCTGTCCAAAGCCATAATTGTGATTGTTTTGCGCCTTTTTCGCCTACTTCATTGCTTAACCAAAATAGGTCGTGTTGTGCGTCATAGGTGAGGCTGCGAATGCCGCGCCCTTTTAAATCTAACGCAAAAACATCGCCAAATACAGGTTCAGCCTGTTCGGTAAACATTTGTTTGGCATTATCAATGGTGATAATCAAGGCTTTTTTCTGCACATCAGGGTCGCGGAAACCAATCATTAGGCGATTGCGTTTGGTGTCGTAGGTTAAGCCTTCGATATTGGTTTCAGCAAAATTGATGCTGGTGTTGAATTGGGTTTGGATTTTGGTCTTCAGGCTGCCTGATTGGTTTAATTGGTCAATAAGATTGGGGTAGGGGCTTAATTCTTTTACTTGATTATTTTGGATTTTAAAGCGTAATAATTGTTCTCGCGCTTCTTTGCGTTCCCCTTTTTTGTTGGTGGAATGTGAGGTAATGGCATAAATATAGCCTTCGTTATCCAACGCCAATCCTTCTAAATCATTCAATTTGCTTTTCAAACTGCGTACCAAACGTGAATCTACCGCTTCATTTTCAATCACGCTGCCATCGGGCGCGATTTCTAATAGGCTCAAAGCATGTAAATATTCATCTTCGGCAACCAGTAATCGTCCATCGGGTAATTGTTGTACGGCTGATGGTTCGTAGGTGCTGGTTAAGGTATTTAAATTAAATTGCTTTTTTTGTTCCTCGCTTAATTGGGGTGTGGGGGCGGTGGTTTCGGCATCGCTGTTTTGTTCGGAAATGCGTTGAATGGGCGGTACGATGGCTTGCATGTGTTCGGCTGGAATCAATTTCACGCTCATAAACGATAAAATCGATGCCAATAATCCCCAACGGAAAATTTTGTAAGAAATATTTAAATATTTGAATTTGGTATCGGCAATCGTGCCAATCCAATACAATAAATCGCTCATTTTTTCATATACTTGTTCGCGATTATTCATAATGGCTTGCATTTCTTCCCAATAATCTTCTTTGGATAATTTCACGCGGTCTTCATAAATTAAAATATTGGCTTGTTCGCCAACAAAATGGGTTTTGCGACACCACACGCGGCTGCGGAAATCGCGTAAATGGGCTTTACCGCGAAATAGGTCGCAAAACCAATGCCATGCGTTGCGAATCATGTCGCTGCGGTCGGGCGAGGCGGAAATGAGGGCAAAAACGATTGACCCTGCCGCCGTAAACATAAACACCGCCGCAGGTACTAGAAACACAGGCGATGATGCGTAAATAAACGCACCTGAAATCATCAGCGCCGACACAATAAAACCATTGAGTGAAATCATAATATTGGCTTTGGTGGCGGCAAGTGTGATGAGGTCTAATTCGGAACGAAAGACGTTGCGAAACATGGTTTCTACACCGCGTTTTGAACCCATGTCTTCGATTGAACGCTTTTTGGCTTTTTTGCGTTTTTTCTTGGCTGGGGGCGGTGGGTTGGTTTCGATGTCTTCGTTTAGAATGATGTATTCGTTGTTGGGGGTGGGTGTGATGTGTGGTTGATTCATAGAACATACCTTTTTGTGTGTTTCAATATTTTTATTCTCTTAAATTCATAAGGATAGTTTGGATTGTAGCATCAAAATTTGGGATGATTAAATGATATTTAAGATTATTTTTTTAATAACTATTTCGTTAATTTAAATTTTGTGTGGTGTGTTGAAAGGCTGCTTGAAATGTATTTTTCGCGTAAAATTCATCAGCTTTTTGCGTTCAGGCTGCCTGAAAAGGTGGTTTGATGAATTTGATAAAACATTTTTCTAATCAACAAGGAATACAAAAATGCCCGATTACCGCTCCAAAACGTCCACTCACGGTCGCAATATGGCTGGCGCACGCTCGTTGTGGCGTGCTACTGGCATGACCGACAGCGATTTTGGCAAACCCATTATCGCCATTGCCAACTCATTTACCCAATTTGTACCAGGGCACGTCCACTTGCACAATATGGGGCAACTGGTGGCGCGTGAAATTGAAAAAGCTGGCGCAATCGCCAAAGAATTCAACACCATCGCCGTTGATGACGGCATCGCGATGGGACACAGCGGCATGTTGTACAGCTTGCCGAGCCGCGATTTGATTGCCGACAGCGTGGAATACATGGTCAATGCCCATTGTGCCGATGCGCTGGTGTGCATTTCCAACTGCGACAAAATCACCCCCGGTATGTTGATGGCAGCCATGCGCTTGAATATCCCGACTATTTTCGTGTCAGGCGGCCCGATGGAAGCAGGCAAAGTGATTGGCGCAATCAATATTGCAGACGGTCGTAAATTGGATTTGGTTGATGCGATGGTTGATGCCGCAGACGACAACGTTTCCGATGCAGCCGTAGAAGAAATTGAACAAAATGCTTGTCCAACTTGCGGTTCATGTTCGGGTATGTTTACCGCCAATTCTATGAACTGCTTAACCGAAGTGTTGGGCTTGTCGTTACCGGGCAATGGCTCGCTGTTGGCAACCCATGCAGCGCGTAAAGAATTGTTCTTGGAAGCAGGTCGCCAAATTGTTGCCATTACCAAACGCTATTATGAACAAAACGATGAAAGCGTGTTGCCGCGCAGCATTGCCAGCAAAGAAGCGTTTGAAAATGCCATGACCTTGGACATTGCCATGGGTGGTTCAACCAACACCATTTTGCATTTACTCGCCGTTGCCCAAGAAGCAGGCGTGGATTTCAAAATGGCAGACATTGACCGTTTGAGCCGCGTGGTGCCGTGCTTGTGCAAAACCGCGCCCAACAACCACGATTACTACATGGAAGACGTTCACCGCGCAGGCGGCATTTTGGCGATTTTGAAACAATTAGACAACATCGGCAAATTGCACACCCACGTCCCAACCGTTCATTCAGGCAGCCTGAAAGAAGCGATTGAACGCTGGGACATTGAAAACCCAGCCAATACCGAAGCCATTGAACGCTTTAAAGCCGCACCGGGTGGCGTACGCACCACCCAAGCCTTCTCCCAAAACCGCCAATGGAACACGCTGGATTTAGACCGCGCCAAAGGCTGTATCCGCGATGCCGAACACGCCTATTCAAAAGATGGCGGTTTAGCCGTACTGTTTGGCAACATTGCCGAACGCGGTTGCGTGGTCAAAACCGCAGGTGTGGACGAAAACATCTTGAAATTCACAGGACGCGCCCGCGTCTTTGAAAGCCAAGAATCCGCCGTAGAAGGCATTTTGGCAAACCAAATTGTGGCAGGCGACATCGTTATTATTCGCTACGAAGGTCCTAAAGGCGGGCCGGGTATGCAAGAAATGCTGTATCCCACATCTTATTTAAAATCAAAAGGTTTGGGCAAAGTTTGTGCCTTGCTGACAGACGGACGCTTTTCAGGTGGCACATCAGGTTTGAGCATCGGACACGCCTCGCCCGAAGCTGCCGAAGGTGGCGCGATTGGCTTGGTACACGAAGGCGACACCATTGAAATTGACATTCCCAACCGCCGCATTCACCTTGCCGTGTCTGACGAAGAATTGGCAAACCGCCGTGCCGAAATGGAAGCGCGTGGCAGCCAAGCATGGAAACCCGTGAACCGCGAACGCTACGTTTCAGCCGCATTACGCGCTTACGCAGCGATGGCAACGTCTGCCGACAAAGGCGCGGTACGCGATGTTTCACAAGTAGAGCGTTAAAGGACTGCGCGTCCAGCGAAATTATTTCAGGCTGCCTGAAAAACAAATTGCTGATATTTTGACGGGAACGCGCGTCTTGCCGCGCACCACGCTTTTGGGTGGCTGGCACGTTTTTCGTCCGCGCTCCGTAGGATAAATTTTTATTTCGCTGGACGCGTCGTCCTTCAGGCTGCCTGAAAATGAAAAATGTCGTTTTCATTTGATTGAAAACGACATTTTTATTTATGAAATAAACCAATTATTCTTTTGGGTCTTCGCCAAAACGGTTGTCGCCAGAAGTACCTTCCAAACAAGTAAATACAAATAGCACCAAACCACCAATCACAGGAATCAAACTAATTAATATCCACCAACCACTACGGTCAGTATCGTGCAAACGGCGTACCAAGACCGCCAAATTTGGTAACAATAATGCTAAAGATGCTAATAATGTGATAACAGGTGTTGCATTAGGGTTGCCGCCGCCCATGATGCCATCTAAAGTTGCCGTGATAAAAATAATGACCACATAAACCAAAATAAACATCCAATATTCTTTACGACGCGCACGACCACTAAATGTTGCGTATTTTTTCAAGCATTCCACAAAATAATTCATCATTAATACCTTTAGTTTGTTTTAAAAAAATAATGATAACATATTCTATAATATATAGTTAAGCGATTCTTAACAGTTGATGAAAATAAAAATTGCGTAGGTTAAATTTTTGTATCCGATTTACCACAAACCATCACAACGGGCGCAGCGTGGGTGCGGCGGCGCAACGCCGCGTTCCGCTCAAACTTCAGGCAGCCTGAAGGTTTAACGCTGTTTCAATAATGTTTCCATTAATATAAATAAACGATTGCCTTCATAATCCAATGGTTGAAAACCAAATTGTGCGTAAAATTCGCTTGCGCCATCTTTTGCATCAACCACAATGATGGGAATGGGGATGATTTCATTGGCTGCCATCAGCTTTTTCAAGGCGGTCAGCAATAGGTATTTGCCGACTTTTTGCCCTTGATAACGTTTATCTACCGCCAATCGTGCAATCAACGCGGCGGTATTGACGGTTTTGTATTTTGTACTGATGCTGTGATGCCAATCCAAGCGCGTGTTTGCCAAAGTAAAATAGCCGATAATGGTTTGTTCATCATCGGCACTGAGTATATACGTTTTTGATTGATGGTATTTTAATTTTTGCCCTGCTTGTTCTCGTAGAAAAACATTCAGTTCATCAATGCCGCAATCAAAATCTTTTTTATGATGTGTTTTATCCAATAAAACAACAGGTTTGTTTAATTGGGCAAGATGCTTACTTGGCTTCATGTTCTGTCACTTCATGATTAAAGTTTGTTTGGAATAATTGGCGTAATTTGTCGTTGGCTGACGGTGGATGATTTAACGCATTGATTAAACGTAAACTCATTTCTTCGTCTAATTCAATCACACGTTGTTGTTCAATCACCGCGTGAGCTTCTTTGATGGCGGCATTTAAAACAAATGCATTGATACTGGAAATGCCAGAAATCGCGGCTGCTGTTTTGAGCATTTCTTGGGTTTCTAAATCAATTCGTGCGGTAATTCTAGGCGCGGTTAATGTACTCATTTATTGACTCCCCAAATGGATAAGGAAAAATCTAGATGTGCCAAAATGGCACGTTTGAATTTTATAGGGATGTGAAAGCGATTGTCAAATCTCAAAAAATGCCCCTAATAAAACTTCAGGCAGCCTAAAAACGCTCAACACGCTTTCAGGCTGCCTGAAATTTACCAAACTGGAGCGGGTGATGGGAATCGAACCCACGTCAGCAGCTTGGGAAGCTGCTGTCTTACCATTAGACGACACCCGCAGAGCCGCCCATTATAGCCCAAACTTCAGACCAACTACACATCATTGCGCGGGCAACCAATCACGCGCCTGATTTAATTCAGAGTTTTCCCGTTTTTCCTGCTGCAACATCTGCTGCATTTTCTCTTCCCAGTCGGCACACGGCGCACGCTTGTATTCCACAAAACGATACCATTCTTGGTCGCCGCGTTCCAACAAACCATTTTTGTTGCGGTCAAGTTTACGGAACGTCCGCTTATTTAACTTCAATTTCAACACCAAATTATCATCTTTCTTCGCGCGAAGAAACTCTTTCTGGCTCAACACGCCGTCCTGATTACCATCATTCATCCCCACCCACACCACAAACGCAGGTAATTGCGAACACGCCCACGCTGGTGTTGCCATTGCCGCCAATACTGCCACCGCTAAAATTTGCCGAATTTTCATCTCAACATTTCCTTATTGGTTCAAAAACCAATATCATAACCCCTATTTTTGTAAACCAACGTTCAGGCTGCCTGAAAAAAAGAGAAACCCATGACCCAACCTTGCCCCTGCCAATCCACACGCCCCTACACCGAATGCTGCCAACCCTACCACACCGCCCAACAACGCCCCGACACCGCCGAACAACTCATGCGTTCGCGCTACAGCGCATACGCCCTACAACACATTGACTACATCATCCAAACCACCGTCCCATCACAACGCCCACACCTTGACCCAAACGACCTAACAGCATGGGCGCGTTCAGTAACATTCATCGGTTTAACAATTCACCGCCACATTCCCAAAATTGGCGCAAAACACGCCCAAGTAGAATTTACCGCCCAAATCCAACAAAACGGACAATCCCAACCACACCACGAACTATCCACCTTTGTCAAAATCAATGACACATGGTATTTTATCGACCCAACTGTCCCCCTGCCCAGCATGAAAACCCCCTGCATTTGCGGTTCAGACAAAAAATTCAAAGCCTGTTGCGGACAATTTTTCCGCTAAAAAACAAATACATTAATTGAAAAGCGAACGCGGCGTCTTGCCGCCGCACCCACGCTTTAGGCGCGTGGCACGAAACGGTGTGTTCTCCGTAGAACGGTAGGTCGGATTCTTGAATCCGACAATTCTACAAAATGCAATATTTTCATTATAATTTAATAGGATATAATTTATGGTAGCTATTTTCACACAACAACCCTTATCTAAACAAATCACCGATGATATTCAATATGGTGAAAATTTGCGTTTTGCTGTTGCTTTTTTTAGTTATACTAAATTAATTGAGCAATTATTAGAAAAGGGCTGTCAATTACAACTCATTGTGCGCCTAGAATCCCCCACTGATGGAGATGCTTTACGCCAATTAATGACTGG
>JBHARQ010000206.1:0-3266 GCA_041831015.1 Simonsiella sp.
ACTAACAAAAGGCGTAACCGCTGGACATATTTATGCGGTGATTACTTATCTGTGGACGTTCGCCATTAGCCTTGATGATATGCCAAGATTGGTGGAAGAATTGTCCAAATTAAAAGATATTGGAAAACGGGTGGAAGTCGAATAAACTGTAATACCTGCATCCATACCATCCATCAAAACACACAAAATGTGAATATCATTTGCACAGTCAAATGGTATTTTATTTCAAAAATTCTTGAAATAATTCAATTTATCCTTTATAATTTCCACCATATTCCAACACAGAATTTTTATATGAACACCGAACAAGCTAGCCAATTATTTGAAAGCCTATCATCCCCCATTCGCCTAGCTATTTTCCAAGCGTTATCAGCGATGGGTACACAAGGTATGATTGCAGGAGATTTAGCCAAACAATTAAATCTTGCCCCCAATCATTTGTCATTTCATCTTAAAACATTAAGTCATGCAGGATTGATTCGCAGTCAGCAAGAAGGACGTTTTATTCGTTATTACGCTAATCTCAAATTAATGCTTGAACTTACACAATATCTCACTCAAAATTGCTGTATTCATAGCAAAGAGCAATGTTGCTAATTTTTTTATTCATTATTTCAATATTTCTTGAACTATTGTAAGGATAAATCATGAAAAATATTACTATTTATCACAATCCCAATTGTGGAACGTCTCGCAATACTTTGGCACTCATACGCCATATTGGGATTGAACCAACGATTATTTATTATTTGGATAATCCACCAAATGAACAAACTTTGCGTCATTTAATTTCAATGATGAATATGACACCACGCCAATTATTACGCACCAATGTTCCTGAATATGTACAATGTGGCTTGGATAAAGAAGTTGATGACCAAAGCATTATTCAAGCCATGTTAACTTATCCTATTTTAATTAACCGACCAATTGTTATTACAGATAAGGGAGTACGTTTGTGTCGCCCATCTGAAGTATTTTTAGAGATTTCACCCGCTCCACTTTTAACAGATTTTATAAAAGAAGATGGCGAATTAATTAAAGCAAGGGTATAAAAATGGGAATTTTTGAACGTTATTTGAGTTTATGGGTTGCTTTAGCAATTGCTTGCGGTGTAGGTGTTGGCGTTGCTGTTCCGCATTTATTTTCGTGGATTTCAGATGTGCAAATTGCCCATATCAATTTGCCTGTGGCAGTGTTGATTTGGCTGATGATTTATCCGATGATGGTGCAAATTGATTGGTCAGCAATCAAAGATGTAGGCAAAAAACCGAAAGGTTTGGCTTTAACGATTGTGGTCAATTGGTTGATTAAGCCATTTACGATGGCATTCATTGGTTGGTTATTTTTTAGAATATTTTTTGCAAATTGGGTCGATGAGCAATCAGCAACAGAATATATTGCAGGTATGATTTTATTAGGTGTTGCTCCATGTACAGCCATGGTTTTTGTATGGTCTCAATTAGTCAAAGGTGATGCTAATTATACATTGGTACAAGTTTCTATCAATGATTTAATTATGATTTTTGCATTTGCTCCAATTGCAAGCCTTTTGTTAGGTGTCAGTGATATTTCAATCCCTTGGCAAACTTTATTATACAGCACGATTTTGTATGTTGTATTACCTTTGTTAGCAGGGTGGATAACACGGCATATTCTGCAAAAATCAAACCGCTCCATTGGGCAATTTACGGCAAAATTAAAACCCTTTTCAATGTTAGGATTAATTCTAACTGTCATTTTATTATTTGCATTTCAAGCACAAACCATTTTGCATAACCCTTTGATTATTTTATTAATTGCAATTCCTTTATTAATTCAAACATATGGAATTTTCTTTTTGGCGTATGGTTTATCAAAATGGTTGAAACTACCCCATGAAATCTCTGCTCCTGCGTGTTTAATTGGTACGAGCAATTTTTTTGAATTAGCTGTTGCAGTTGCTATTGCATTATTTGGATTAAATTCTGGGGCATCACTAGCGACAGTAGTAGGCGTATTGGTTGAAGTGCCTGTTATGTTATCTTTGGTCGCTTGGCTTAATTGGCAGGCAAAAACAACATCTTAAGGCTAAATTTTCACAAATATTGAATATCTGATGTTTTTATAGAATACTTGAAATGTTTACCCATTTTTTATACGGTTATTAATAAAACTGATGATAATTTAGAGCCTTTTTATTTGAGTATCTTTCATGAAACGACACATCATCACTCTTTTTCTGGGTACAAGTTTAGCATTAACTGCCCTTTCTGCTTGCAAAGCCCCACAGCAAACAACTAAAGCCACAGCCCAAACTAAAGCCTATGTCAGCGATGGCTACAACAAACGCAAACAAGGCTATGACTGGGTTGCCGTTGAAACCACAAAGCAAGTCAATAATACGCTCAAAGTACAAATCCGCTCTCGTGCCGATAAGAAAAAACCGACTTGTACCTTTGATGGCATTGCCTATCCTGTGAGTAGCAATCTTTATCAACTAAAACAAGGGGATATGACGCTTAATCTGACATTAAATGCCAAAAGCATTGACATTGAACCCGCCCAAGAAAGCGACCGTAATCAAGCAATGACTTATTGTTCGGGGGGCGGTAGTTTGATAGGCAGTTATCAAAGCGTTGCAAACTAGATGACACACAATCAATTCAGCCACAACCACACCACCCGTCTTCACAAAGTTAAGGCAAATTTAAACCCCCAAAGTCCACAACCTTGGGGGCTTTTATATCAAGCCAGCATCAAACCAACATCAAGCAATGCGCTCACGACCACGAGCAATCGCCGCCTTGACCTGATTTGGCGCTGTGCCACCGATGTGATTGCGAGCGTTTAGCGAGCCTTCTAGCGTTAGGCAATCAAAGACATCATCGCCAATAAGCTTGCTAAAGCTTTGCAGTTCGGCAAGGCTAAGCTCACTTAAATCCACGCCCTTTGCCACACCCAGCGCCACGGCTTTGCCAACCACTTCATGCGCATCACGAAACGGTAAACCCTTTTTGACCAAATAATCCGCCAAATCAGTCGCTGTGGCATAGCCTTTCATCGTCGCCGCACGCATATTGTCGGCATTTGGCACAAGGTTTGGCAACATATCAGCAAAGGCAAGCAGGCAGCCTGTCAAGGTATCCACGCAGTCAAACAGTGGCTCTTTGTCTTCTTGGTTGTCTTTGTTGTACGCCATTGGCTGATTTTTCATCAAGCTAAGCAAAGTGGTCAGCTGACCAAATACCCGAGCCGCCTTACCACGCACAAGCTCCGGCACATCA
>JBHARQ010000207.1:0-14834 GCA_041831015.1 Simonsiella sp.
AAAACGACCAATTCAAGGAAAAAATGCGAATCAGGTTGTACACCTGATGAGCATTTTTGACGCAGAAGTGGGCGATTTTTGATGCAAAAGCATGTGCAAAATGAAATGTCATTAGCCCCCAATGAACCACTCGCCATCACAACGAGCGCAGCGTGGGTGCGGCGGCAAGACGCCGCGTTCTAGCAAATATTCAGCCAGCCTTTCAAAATATGTCGCATACCAAAAGGCTGCCTGAAATCAACTGGACAATCATATGATGAAACATTTATTTATTTACACAATATTGGCTTGCGGTTTGGCGGCGTGTGCCAGCACGGAAACGGCAACGCGTTATTATCAATTACCTGACAGCGCGTTTCGTGCGCCTGTGTCGCGTGGTCATGAAGTGGCGGTGCAATTAGTGTTGGCAGAGCATTTGGCTGGCGAAAATTTGCTTTATCAAACGGATGCTTATCATTTAAATTTCGCGCAAAAAAATTTGTGGGCAATGCCTTTGAATGATGCGTTGGCAGCGAATTTAGCGAATAAATTGAACGCGTTTTCAGGCAGCCGTGCTTATGTGCCACAGCGTTTGGCGGCAAGTGGTGCGCCGATTTTGAAAATTTATATTGACCGTTTTCAAGGCACTTATCGTGGCGAAACGGAAGTGAGCGGTTATGCACAATTTGGCGATGGAACGCGTGTGCCGTTTGCGGTGAATACGCCACAACAAGGTGATGGTTATGATGCCATGATTAGCAGCTTAAACGATGGTTTGACGGAAGTCGCACGACAAATCGTGCGATAAAAAAGGCAGCCTGAAAAAAGAAAACCTGTATTCGTCAATTTGAATACAGGTTTTTTTCATTTGCATTTGCATTTTTATTTTGGTTTGCATATTCTATAATTATTCTCATATCATTCTCATCTCTATTAAATTGAATTTAATTATTTATTTAATAAAAGCCATTTTCGACAACCAATGATTTAAAAAAAAGAAATTATTATGAAACTTCAACACATTACACTCGCAATCTGTCTGGCGACTGCCAATATGGCATTCGCCAAACAATCTATTACCTTTCAAGGTTCAGATGCCTTTGCCCCAGAGCGTGGCACAGGTTTGACTGAACAAAAATTGGTTCACGCCAAAAAATTTATGGCAGCTTCCGCCAATCCGCTCGCCACGCAAGCTGGCTATGATATTTTAAAACAAGGCGGTAGCGCGATTGATGCCATGATTGCGATTCAAACCACTTTAAGTTTGGTTGAACCGCAATCTTCGGGTTTGGGTGGCGGCGCATTTGTGGTGTATTGGGACAATCAGCGCAAACAATTAACCACTTTTGATGCGCGTGAAACCGCTCCTGCTGCCGCTACGCCCGAATTATTTTTAGATGAAAATGGGCAACCGATGAAATTTATGAAAGCGGTTGTCGGTGGACGCTCGGTCGGCACACCAGCCATTCCGCGCATGATGGAAGATTTGCATCGCCGTTATGGTAAATTAAAATGGAGCAGTTTGTTTACCATGCCGATTAATTTGGCGCAATACGGCTTTGTGGTCTCGCCGCGTATGGCGCAATCTATTGAGCAAAATGTGGAAACACTCAAACGTTATCCTGCCACGGCTGCGTATTTTTTGCCGAATGGCGTACCATTAAAATCAGGCAGCGTGTTGAAAAATCCTGAATATGCACATACTGTCAAAACCTTGGCAGCCAAAGGTGCGGCTCCATTTTATGATGGCGAATTTGCTCAACGCATTGTGCAGGCGGTCAAAAATAATGACAACGCTGGTTTATTAGAATTATCTGATTTTAAAAAATATCAGATGATTGAACGCAAACCTTTATGCGTTCCTTATCGTGCGTATCAGGTGTGCGGTATGGATGCGCCGAGTTCGGGTGGTATTGCGGTCGGGCAAATTATGGGGATGTTGAATCAATTTTCAGGCAGCCAGTTGGCAAAAAATGATGTGCAATCATGGCGTATTTTAGGTGATGCGTCTCGTTTGGCATTTGCTGACCGCGACCGTTATGTTGCTGACCCTGCGTTTGTGAAGGTGCCATCATCGCAATTAATCGCGCCTCGTTATTTGCGCCAACGTGCGGCATTATTAAAACAGACTCAAAAAGCATTAACAGATGCGCCAGCAGGTGAATTAAAATTAAACAAAAAATTGGCATCTGCCCAATCTTTGGAATTGCCTTCTACCAGCCATATTGTGGTGGTGGATGCAGCAGGTAATGTGTTGTCTATGACGACATCGGTTGAAAATGCTTTTGGTTCGGGCGTGATGGCAAATGGTTATTTATTGAATAATCAATTAACGGATTTTACGTTTGTGCCGATGAAAGATGGGAAACCTGTTGCCAATCGCGTGGAAGGCGGTAAACGTCCACGTTCGGCAATGGCACCTACGATTGTGTTGAAAGATGGTCAGCCGTATTTGGCGGTTGGTTCCCCAGGGGGCAGTCGGATTATTGGTTATGTGGCGAAAACGCTGCTGGCGCACATTGATTGGGGGATGGACATTCAGCAGGCGATTAGTGCGCCGAATGTGTTGAATCGTTTTGGAACGTATGAGTTGGAGCAAAATACGTCCGCAACACAATTAGCCGATTCTTTGCAAGCGATTGGTTATAAAACGGAAGTGCGTGATTTGAATTCGGGCGTACAGGGGATTGTCATCACGCCTAAAGGCTTAATTGGTGGTGCTGACCCTCGTCGTGAAGGTCAGGCGTTGGGAAGATGATGTATTTTATTTGACCTTTGGTTGCAAATTTGAAACCTTTGCAAAACGCGTATTTTTGAACGTAGGGGCGGATTTTATATCCGCCCTTTTGTTTAAGAGTGCGAATTTTGAAATGGGCATGATGCCCACCCTATGCTATAAAAGCGCACCGTTGAACCACCGCAATCTAAAGAGTGGGTGTGGCGGCGATACGCCACGTTCCCGCGTTAAATTCGTTTACTTGATTTAAAACGTCCACAGCAGCCTGAAAAGAATCGCAAGCACGGTTTCCATCTCATGCAATAGTCTGATAAAATCACGCATTCTTGTTAATTTTTTGAATGGAATTTGCCATGATTGAATTTGCTTACGCTGCCGATGCGGCTGCACCTTCTGCTGCCAGTGGTTTTATGAGCATGATACCGATGCTGCTGATTATTGCAGTAATGTGGTTTTTGATGATTCGCCCACAACAGCAAGCGGAAAAACGTCGCCGTGAAATGGTGTCGCAACTGAAAAAGGGCGACCGTGTGTTGTTGGCTTCAGGTTTTTATGGGCGCGTGGTGCAGGCTGGCGAGCATATTATTAAAGTGGATTTGGGCAAAGGCACGATTGTGGAAGTAAACGCGAATGCCATCGCTGCTAAAGTAGATGACACACCTGAATCTGCCGAGAAAAGTGAATAATGCTGCCTGAAAGCACATTAACCAAATAAAAACAAGCCGATACGCAAAACGTGTCGGCTGTCTTTACTTAATAATATGATTGATGGGTTACTGCCCTTATATTTTGAACAATCTAATCTTTTCAACCTATTGGAGGTTCTCATGAACCGTTATCCACTGTGGAAAAATTTGCTGATTGTGTTCATCATCGCGTTGGCGTTTGTTTACACGCTGCCGAATTTTTATGGTGTTACACCAGCGATTCAAATTTCCACCAATCGTCAATCGTTGGCGATTAATGAAGAAACGGAAAAACGCGTTGCCGATGCGCTGCAAAAAGCCAATATTAAACATGATGGTATGTTTATCGCCGCAGGCAGCCTGAAAGTACGCGTGTCTGATGCGGATAAAATTTCTGCGCGTGATGCGATTGATACGGCACTTGGCGAAGGCTATATTGTGGCGCAAAATCAAATCGCCAACAGCCCAGAATGGCTGGCAAAAATCAATGCCAATCCGATGTTTTTAGGTTTGGATTTGCGTGGTGGCGTGGAATTTATCATGCAAGTGGACATGAAAGCGGCTTTGGACAAAACGCTTGACCGCTATGCTGGCGATGTGCGCCGTGAATTGCGTAAGCAAAAAATTCGCGTGGGCAATATTCGCAAAACGCAAAACAGCATCGTGATTCCATTCCAAGACAAAGCTGATTTGGATAAGGCATTACCCGAATTGAAAAAAATGTTTGAAGGCATGAATTTGATGCCTGATGGCAATAATTTAACTTTGACGCTGCCTGAAGAATTGCTTAATCAAATTCGTACCGATGCCGTGAAACAAAACATCAACACATTACACAATCGTGTCAATGAGTTGGGTACATCTGAGCCTGTGATTCAACAAGCAGGTGCAGACCGCATTATGGTGCAAATCCCAGGTATGACCGATACCGCCAAAGCAAAAGACATCATCGGACGAACCGCTACTTTGGAAGTTCGCATGGTAAGCGAAACGGGTGTCTCTGCCGATGGTGCGGTACCTGATGGTTACGAAGTGCTGCCTGATAATGAAGGCAATCGCTATTTGGTCAGCAAACAAGTTGAATTGACAGGCGATAACATCAATTCCGCTCAAGCCAGCTTTGATGACCAAACCAAACGCCCAGCCGTGGCGTTGAGTTTAGACGGCACAGGTTCATCTATTTTTGCCGATTTGACCACTGCCAATAATGGCAAAATCATGGCAATGGTATTGATTGACCAAGGTAAATCTGAAGTGGTTACCGCGCCGCGTATTAATGAGCCTATCACAGGTGGTCGCGTGCAAATCACAGGCATGGCAAGCACGGCTGAAGCCAACGATGTGGCATTATTGCTCCGTGCAGGCTCGCTGGCAGCACCGATGGAAATTGTGCAAGAACGCACCATTGGTCCATCTTTGGGTGCTGAAAATATTACCAAAGGGATTCAATCTACCGTTTGGGGTTTTGTGGCAGTTACCCTGTTTATGATTGTGTATTATCGCTTTTTTGGTTTTTTGTCATCGATTGCATTAAGTACCAATTTATTGTTCTTATTTGCCATTTTGTCTATGCTGCAAGTTACTTTAACTTTACCAGGCATTGCGGCAATGGCTTTGACACTCGGTATGGCGATTGACTCCAACGTTTTGATTAACGAGCGGATTCGCGAAGAATTACGCGATGGACAAAAACCTCAAGTTGCCATCAAAGAAGGCTTTGACCACGCATGGGATACGATTTTGGATTCCAACTTAACCTCTCTGATTGCAGGTGTGGCATTGCTAATTTTTGGTTCTGGTGCGGTGCGTGGTTTTGCGATTGTGCATTGTTTCGGGATTTTGACGTCTATTGTGTCATCGGTGGTGGTGTTCCGTGCGATGGTCAATTTGGTTTATGGTAAACGCCGTAAATTGCAAAATTTATCTATCGGTGTCTCCTACCCTGCCGTTGTTGATAAAGAAGTGAAGGAATAATCATGGAACTGTTTCGTTTCAAACGCGATATCCCGTTTATGAGCTATGGCAAATTAACCACGTTTATTTCGTTATTGACATTTGTATTAGCTGTATTTTTTTTGGTAACGCGTGGTTTAAATTATTCGGTTGAATTTACGGGCGGCACGCTGATGGAAGTAGAATATCAGCAGCAAGGCGCGGATTTGGATAAAGTGCGTCATAGTTTAGAAGGCTTGGGCTTGGGCGAAATTCAAGTGCAAGCATTGGGCACAAATAAACACATTATGATTCGCCTACCCAATAAATCCGACATTCCATCTGCCCAATTATCCAATCAAGTGATGGAAAAATTAAAAGCCGACCGCAGCGATGCCAATTTGCGCCAAGTGGAATTTATTGGTCCATCAGTAGGCGAAGAATTGGTGAGTAACGGTATTTTGGCAATGGGCATGGTGGTAATTGGGATTATTATCTATTTGTCCATGCGCTTTGAATGGAGGTTTGCGGTCTCGGCGATTATTGCGAATATGCATGACGTGATTATCATTTTAGGCTGTTTCGCGTTTTTCCGTTGGGAGTTTTCGCTGACGGTGCTGACGGGCGTTTTGGCAGTATTGGGTTATTCGGTGAATGAATCGGTGGTGGTGTTTGACCGTATCCGTGAAAATTTCCGCAAAGGCTCCATGCGTAACCGCAGCGTCCCTGAAATTATTGATAATGCGATTACGGCAACCATGGGTCGTACCATCATCACACACGGTTCTACGGAAGCGATGGTGATTTCCATGTTGATTTTTGGTGGCGCGGCATTGCATGGTTTTGCGATGGCTTTGACGATTGGCATTGTGTTTGGTATTTATTCATCGGTGTTGGTGGCGAGTCCATTATTGCTGATGTTTGGCTTGAACCGCGACAATGTCGTTAAAATGCAGCAAGAGAAAGAAGAAGTTGTGGTTTAATTTCTGTTGCTAAAATCTTCAGGCTGCCTGAAAACGGGGGAAATTCGTTTTTCAGGCAGCCTTTTAGTATGCGACAAAAAATGGAGCGGCGACGGCTCGTCGCCAATGAACGATTGAATTTCATCAAAATGAAATTGATGGGATATTTGAAAAATGGCGACGAGCCGTCGCCGCTCCATGTGATGCTATTTAAATTTTGTTGCATACCGAAAGGCAGCCTGAATATTTGCCAGCGTGTAGGTCGGATACTTGTATCCGACATCATCCTTTGATTTTACGAAAATGTCGGATTCAAGAATCCGACCTACCGTTCTACGGAGAATACACCGTTCCGCGCCACCACCCAAAAGCGTGGGTGCGGCGGCAAGACGCCGCGTTCCTGACGCATTTCAGGCTGCCTTTCGGTATGCGAAAAGTGGTTTGAAATTTAGGCTTTGCGTTTCAATTTGCATTCTTGCATGATGTAAGCCGCTAATTCTTCAACTGATTTTTGTGTGGTATTGGCAAATGGAATGTTGTAGCGGCGGAACATGGCTTGCGCGTCTGCAATTTCCTGTTGGCATGTTTCCATGCGCGAATAGGTGGAATTGGGGCGACGTTCTTGGCGGATTTCATGCAAACGTTCGGGTTTGATGGTCAAACCAAACAGTTTGTTTTTGTAAGGTTTAACCATGCGGGGTAATTCGGGATTATCCAAATCATCAGGCGTGAGCGGATAGTTCGCAGCGCGAATGCCGTATTGCAACGCCAAATAGAGGCAAGTCGGCGTTTTACCCGAACGCGACACGCCCATCAAAATCACGTCTGCCGCTTGCATATCGGCATCGGACGAGCCATCGTCATGGGTGAGGGCAAAATTGACGGCTTCCATTCGGGCATCGTATTGTTGGACGTTGTGCAATTTGCTCTGGGTAACGTGTTCGGCTGCGACACCAAATTCTTGTTCCATTTTAAATAGGAAGGCGTCAAAAAAGCTCAAATGCAACGCAGGCGCGGTTTGTACTAATTGGCTGATTTCATTATTTGAAATACTGGAAAAGACGATGGGACGTTGTCCATCGCGCTCGCTGAAGTGTTTGATTTCTTCAATCAGTTGTTGCGCTTTTTCCGTGGTGTCAATAAAGGGGTGGAATTTGCTGCGAATGTTGATATTAGGAAATTGTTCCAGCAGCGCACCTGCTAATTTTTCGGCGGTAACGCCTGTGCGGTCTGAAACGATGAAAGCTCGGCGAAAATCACTCATAGGTATTATCCTTGTAGTCAGATGTAATTTTGTTGATTATAATCTAAATTTAGTTTTCAGGCTGCCTGAAATCGCAATTTTCCACACAATCTATGCAAAACGCACTACAATTCATACCCAATCCATTCATATTAAAAAATAGGAACACCAATTATGATTAAAATCGGCATCATTATGGGCAGCAACAGCGATTGGAATGTGATGCAACACGCAGCACATTTTTTAGAGCAATTTGGCGTAGCATACGAAGCCAAAGTGGTGTCAGCACACCGCACACCTGATTTGATGTTTGAATATGCCAAGTCCGCCCAAGCGCGTGGTTTGCAAGCGATTATTGCGGGCGCAGGTGGCGCAGCGCATTTACCAGGGATGGTTGCCAGCCAAACCACTTTGCCTGTATTGGGCGTACCTGTACCCAGTAAATATTTGCGTGGCGAAGATTCACTGTTATCCATCGTGCAGATGCCCAAAGGTGTGCCTGTTGCCACTTTTGCGATTGGCGAAGCAGGGGCAGCCAATGCGGCGTTATTTGCCGTTTCATTATTGGCGAATCAAGACACTGATTTGGCAAAAAAATTAGCCGATTTTCGCGCCAAACAAACCGAAACGGTGTTGGCAATGGATTTGCCAGCCATTGATTTGTAAATTGGTAAATATATAAGTATTTAGGCAAATTTTGATTTGATGACAAAAAATAAAATCTTCGTCATTCCCACGCAGATGGGAATCCAAATTAAAATTTAAAAAATCTAGTTTAAAATAAATATTGTATTCGTTTGATTTGGATTCCTGCCTACGCAGGAATGACGATGCTGTTATTTTTGCTGTATATTTCAAAGCTGCCTGAAACCCAATTCACATGTTCTCAAAAATAAAGATTCAACAAAATCATGAAATTCAATATTGAACCCGAATTAAGTTTTGAACAACAAAATAAAATTGGCATTTTACTACTCAATCTAGGCACGCCAGCCCAACCAACTGCGGAAGCCGTCAAACCCTTTTTGCGTCAATTTTTAAGCGACCATCGTGTGGTGGAATTACCCAAATGGATTTGGTATCCCATTTTGCATGGCGTGGTGTTACCGTTGCGTCCCAAAGTGAGCGCGGAAAACTATTCACGCGTGTGGTTAAAAGAAGGCTCACCTTTAAAAGTTTTTACTGAAAAACAAGCGACTGGTTTGCGTGAACGCTTGCCAGACACCGTATTTATTGAATACGCCATGTCGTATGGACAGCCCAGCGTGGCGCAAATGATGGCAAAATTAAAAGCCGCAGGTGTGGGACGATTACTGGTTGTTCCCTTGTATCCACAATACGCAGGCAGCAGCACAGGTGCAGCGTTGGATAAAGTATTGACGGAATTAAGCAAACAGCGCAATCAAATGGCGGTGCGTACCGTATCGCGCTTTTTTAACCACGAAGGCTACATTAGCGCATTGGAAAATCAAATTCGCAATTACCGCGCACAATACGGCACAGGCGACAAACTCATGTTCAGCTTTCACGGCATTCCCATGAAACAACACGATGCAGGCGACCCCTACGCGCACGAATGCCGCACCACCGCCAAATTAGTGGCGGCACAACTGGGATTGACCGAACAAGATTACGTCGTATCATTCCAAAGCCAATTTGGTAAAGCCAAATGGGTTGAACCGTCCACCCAAGACCTATTCAAATCATTGCCCAAACAAGGCGTGAAAAAACTAGACGTTATTTGCCCTGGATTTGTCAGCGATTGCGTAGAAACCATGGAAGAAATCGCCATCGCAGGACGCGAAGATTTCCACGAAGCAGGTGGCGAAGACTTCCACTACATTCCCTGCCTCAACGCCAACGCCGAATGGCTGGACGCACTCACCGATTTGGTCAAAGAAAACCTATTGGGTTGGCTGAAATACGATTTAGTGGATTTGAAAAAATAACCTTTCAGGCTGCCTTTTTAAATGCACGCCCCTTATTGAAAGCTTGCTTAAATTTGCCAGAACGCGGCGTCTTGCCGCCGCACCCACGCTAAAACCTGTGGCACGAAACAAATTGCGCCCCAAAAACAAGCTGCCTGAACCCTCTCGTTTAACTCACTCATAAGGACATGAATCATGAAAAAAATTGAAGCCATTATCAAACCATTTAAACTGGACGATGTGCGCGATGCCCTAACCGAAATGGGCATTACAGGCATGACCGTGTCCGAAGTCAAAGGCTTTGGACGCCAAAAAGGGCATACAGAAGTTTATCGTGGTGCCGAATACGCCGTTGATTTTCTGCCCAAAGTGAAACTAGAAATTGTGTTGGCAGACGATTTGGTGGAACGCGCTGTGGAAGCCATTATTGAAGCCGCACATTCAGGCAAAATTGGCGATGGCAAAATTTTCGTCTTGCCCGTTGATGAAGTGGTACGCATCCGCACAGGCGAAACAGGCGAAACCGCCGTTTAAATCCAATATCAAACACTGGGGTCTGTTGATAAATTTATCAATAGACCCTTATTTTATAAAAGGAAATTATTATGAATGAAATCAAATGCCCGCATTGCCAAACCGCCTTTACCATTGATAAAGCCAGCTATGCCGATATTCAAAACCAAGTTCGCACGCGTGAATTTGAACATGAAATCCACAAACAAATTAACCAAATCAAAGAAAAATACAAAAGCGATTTGACTTTGGTGCAAGCCCAAGCCGCCGCGCAAAATCAAGCGGAACTGTCCATAAAAGAACGCGAAATCATTGAATTAAAATCACAATTACACAATCACGAAAGCGACAGCCGCCTAAAAATCACACAAACCGAAAACGAACTCAAGCAAGAATTGGCACAACGCGATGCCGAATTGCAGCAATTAAAAGCGCAGATTCAAGCGCAACTGGATTTGCAAAAATCAGAAATGGAAAAGCAATATCAACAAACTTTATTAAATAAAGACAATGAATTACGTGAATTAAAAACCGCCTTGCAAAATCAATTACAACTGCAAAAAATGGAAACCCAACATTTATTGCTGGAAACGGAATCGGCGAAAGAGCGTGAATTAAATTCGCTCAAATCACAAATTGCGCTGCATAAAACGCAAAGTGATTTGGAACGCAAAAATTTGGAGCAACAATATGAAATCCAATTAAAACAAAAAGATACAGAAATTTCATTTTACAAAGATTTCAAAGCCAAACAATCCACCAAAATGTTGGGCGAAAGTTTGGAGCAGCATTGCGAGATTTCGTTTAATCAAATTCGGGCGACGGCGTTTCCGAATGCCTTGTTTGGTAAGGATAATGATGCGAGTTCGGGCAGCAAAGGCGATTATATTTATCGGGAATTGGATGATGAGGGGACGGAAATTGTGTCCATCATGTTTGAAATGAAAAACGAGAACGACACTACCGCCACCAAAAAGAAAAATGAGCATTTTTTCAAAGAATTAGACAAAGACCGCCGCGAAAAACATTGTGAATATGCGGTGCTGGTGTCGCTGCTAGAAACGGATAATGATTTGTATAATAACGGTATTGTGGACGTGTCGTATGAGTACGGCAAAATGTATGTGATTCGTCCGCAATTTTTTATTCCGATGATTACGTTGTTACGCAATGCGGCGTTGAATGCGTTGCAATATAAGCAGGAAGTCGCGCGTATGAAAGCGCAAAATATTGATATTACCAATTTTGAAAATGAATTAAATGAGTTTAAATCGGGTTTTGACCGAAATTATCGTTTGGCGAGCGAGAAATTTAAGGCTGCGATTGAGCATATTGACAAAAGTATCAAAGAGTTGGAAAAGACAAAAGCGGATTTGCTGTCATCAGAAAATAATTTGCGTTTGGCAAATAATAAGGCGGAAGATTTGACGGTCAAGCGTTTGACGCGTAAAAATCCCACAATGAAAGCGAAATTTGATGCGTTGGAACATCGTGATGATGAGTAAATGATTTCAGGCTGCCTGAAAATTTGCCAGAACGCGGCGTCTTGCCGCCGCACTCACGCTTTTGGGTGGTGGCACGGAACGGTGCGTTCTTCGTAGGTACGGTTAGCGATAGCGTAACCGTACGAATGAATGCGGAAAATCACCATAGCATTCGTACGATTACGGCTTGCGCCTAATCGTACCTACGCGAGCTACGAAGAGTGCACCGTTCCGTGCCACTGGTTTTAGCGTGGGTGCGGCGGCAAGACGCCGCGTTCCCGATGTATTAACCAATTATATTTAAATCAATTTTCGCAAAACCCATTTCACATCATCGCCCATTTGCGCCACCGACACCGTTTTCCACGCAGGTTCACGCAATAACACGTCGCCATTTTCAGGCAGCCTGAACACGCCACGCGCGGTATCGCCCAATATTTTTGGCGATTGAAAATAAATGATTTCATCTACCAAATCCGCCTGCATCCATGCCGTTGCCAACGTCTGCCCAACTTCCAACAAAACTTCGCCGATGCCTTGTTGCGCCAAAGTCGCACACACCCACGCCAAATCCAATGTCGCCGTCTGTTCAGGCTGCCTGAACACGCGCAGATTGGCATACCGTTCTGCCCATTTGGGCGCATCGGTTAAGCTAAAAATCCATGTTTCGCCGCCATCTTGCACCAATTCCGCCGTTTCAGGCAGCCTGAAATGTGAATCCAGCACCACGCGAATGGGCTGGCGCAACACTGCAAATTCACGCACATTCAAACGCGGATTATCCGCCAACACTGTACCAATCCCCGTTACCACTGCACAACTTTGAGCGCGTAATATTTGCACATCGCTCCGCGCTGTTGTTCCCGTAATCCACTGACTGCGCCCGTCCGACAACGCCGTTTTGCCGTCCAAACTCGCCGCCATTTTCAGCGACACAAACGGACGACCACGCTCAATCCGCGACAAAAAACCACGATTTAATTCACGCGCTTCCGATTCCAACAAACCGCATTCCACCGCCACACCAGCCGCCGCCAACATCGCCAAACCCTTTCCTGCTACCAACGGATTGGGGTCTTGCATCGCCGCCACCACACGCGACACACCAGCCGCCAGTAAACCTTCCGCGCACGGCGGCGTACGCCCATAATGTGAACATGGTTCCAATGTTACATACGCTGTTGCGCCACGCGCTGCCGCACCTGCTTGGCGAATAGCGTGTACTTCAGCATGAGGCTCGCCTGCTTTCACATGAAAGCCCTGCCCCACAATTTGATTGCCCTGCACAATCACACAACCCACTCGCGGATTGGGCGATGTGGAAAAGCGTCCTTGCCATGCCAATTCCAACGCGCGTTGCATCAAAACCACGTCTTGCTCTGAAAATGTCTTCATATTATTCCATCATTTCAATAAACAAAAGCCGTTATACCTATTTTTAAAATAAGTATAACGGTTTTCAAGAACTTCAGGCAGCCTGAAAATTAGAAATTAACTTGACCACCAATACCAACATAATCTGCACCTTTGCGGTCAGTATTACTGTTGCGTTTGAAATAATGGTCGTAATCGCCGCGTACCGCGAAATTATCGCTTACCGCATAGGTTGCGCCTACACCAGCAGTAAATTGTGCGCGGTTATTGCTGTCTAATTTCAAATCGCTGTCATGATTAACCGCAGCCACACCCAATTTCGCAAAGACACGCGCTTTATTTGCTGTGCTGGTACCGATGGTGGCACGCGTACCAATGGTTTGTGCCAATACACGGTCTTTCGCGCCATTTTGACCTTCGTATTTGAATTTATCGCCACTTTGGTAATAAATTTCGCCGCCCATGTATTCGCTCAACTGCACACCCACACCCACTTGACCTGCAACACGCGCATCACGGTCGTTAAATGTGCCATTCGTGGTTTTCAAACCATCTTGTGCCACACCCACCGTACCAAACGCATACGGTTTCAATGGCACTTCCCCTGGAATCGTTTCAGCTTGTACACTTACAGATGCCAATGCCGTTGCGATGGCTACCATGCTCAATATTTGTTTTTTCATCATCATAATATTCCTTATCAAAAAATAAATAGAAAAACGTGAATCTTGCTTTCAGGCAGCCTGCTAATCATAGTTACATTAATTAACAGGCTACCTGAAACATTCACGTCTTTATTATCAATTATTTGAATTTATATTGCAAACCTACACCTGCATAATGCGATTTGCTGTAACCCATATTATCGTAATAAATGTGTTTAGAACGTTTGAAATAATGGTCGTAATCAGCACGAACAGCTACTTTATCAGTAACTTGGTAAGTAGCACCTAAACCAGCAGTAAATTGTGGGTGGAAATCATCTTGATGCACAGCTGCAACACCTAATTTCACAAAACCACGCAATTTAGCATCTGCATTACTACCCACTACCGCACGCGCACCAATCACGCGATGGTTAATTTTTTGCGTTTCGCCAGTTGTGCTTTGGTATTTTTTCGTTGCACCAGCTTGACCAAAAATTTCACCGCCTACATAAGGGTTGAATTGCAAACCTGCACCCACTTGACCTGCAGCAGTCGTCGATGTGTCATCGTACACACCACGATTATAGAAACTTGGTTGATTACCATTGGCTTCCATTTTTTCAGAATGCGCACCAATTGTACCAAACGCATACGCACCCAAACCAGCTGCGGTGATAAATGCAGCAGGTGAACTACCTGATGATGTCGTCGTAGCGACAGGTGTCGTTGTTGTGGTTTCTACTGGTGTAAAGGTTTCTGCTGGTGTTACCGCCATTGGCGTATTTTGTACCAAGCTCACAGGACGTGGTGCATTACCAGAGAACCAGTTATCACATTGCGCCATGCTCACACGCACGGCATTACCTGCTTTGTCAGTATAAACATTCACCGCCATATCAGGGCTGTACGGAATGAATTTACCTTGTAATTTAGTTGATACGCCATCACGACCCAATTTGCGACCCACGCCAATATCACAAGCACCTTTGGCATATTGTTCACCCAAATCTTTGATGGTTGCGCGTTGTACAGCGGCTTCACCTTTACGAATCAAAGGTGGTTTGTGAGTCAAAGATTCATAGAATTTCACATTACCTGATTGCACGGCTGCATCACATTCGGCTGCCGTATCATAGCCCACGTTGCCGTGTGCGTCATAAGTTACACCAGCTTGCGCGGTCAAAGAAGTCAATGATGCTGCCAATACAGCCAGCATAGATAAAATGCGTTTGATGCTCATTTTATGGAATCCTGAAATAAACTTTAATTTAATGAATACGTTAATCAACAGATTGGCAATTTAATTGCGTGTACTACATGGTTTAATCTGTGCTCATTAAATTTTATGA
>JBHARQ010000208.1:0-3612 GCA_041831015.1 Simonsiella sp.
GAACGCTTTTATAGCATTGCTATGCACGATGAAATTGAAAAATTAAAGCAACTGGTTTATGCAATGGAACATCATTGCCAATCTAATCAATCTTAATTTTTTTTCATCCATATGTTTACATTTTTAAACCTTTCAACTTAATTGGAACATCTTATGTTATTTCAATCCTTTCAATTTAAAAACGGCAAAACCGCCAAAAACCGCTTTTTTAAATCGGCAATGGAAGAACAGCTTGCCAAAGCCAATCAGCCAACCGAAACGCTTGTCAATCTGTACGACACTTGGGCGAAAGGAGGTACAGGCGTACTGGTAACGGGCAATGTCATGGTGTCACAATTGGGCAAAGGCTCAATCAATGATGTGGTCGTAAGTGATGAGCGAAGCCTAGATATGCTGAAAAAATGGGCAAAAGCAGGCACGCAAAACGACACGCTTTTAATCATGCAAATCAATCACGCAGGCAAACAATCGCCTAAAGTGGTCAATCAAACGCCTGTTGCACCAAGTGCGGTCGCCTTACAAGGCATGGACGGTTTTATCAATCCGCCACGAGAATTATCGGACAATGAAATTGAGATGATTATCCGCCAATTTGTTCACACGGCACAAATCGCTGAAAAAGCTGGATTTAGCGGTGTGCAAATTCACGGCGCACACGGTTATTTAATTAGCCAATTTTTGTCGCCGCATCACAATCGCCGTAACGATAAATGGGGCGGTAGCTTGGAAAACCGTATGCGTTTTTTGGTGGAAATTTATCAAGGCATTCGTGCGGCGGTGCAGCCTGAATTTTTGGCCGGCGTGAAACTCAATTCGGCGGATTTCCAAAAAGGCGGTTTTGACGAAAGCGACAGCATTCAAGTGGTGCAAAAAATGTCAGAGTTAGGCATGGATTTTATTGAAATTTCAGGTGGCAATTATGAAAGTCCTGAAATGTTATCCACCAAAGAAAGCACCCAAAAACGAGAAGCCTTTTTCTTGGATTATGCGGAAAAAGCTCGTGCGGTGAGCCAAGTACCGTTGATTATTACAGGCGGTTTTCGTTCGGAAAATGCAATGAATGACGCGTTGCAAAGTGGGCATTTGGATTTTGTGGGCGTGGTGCGTCCATTGGCGTTAGTGCCTGATTTGCCGAATAAAATTCAGAATGGCACTTATCAAACCGTTACCACCCACCGCATTCAGACAGGCTGTAAAGCGGTGGACAGCAAAGTCGGCGCGGTGCTGGAAATGGATTGGTATATGGCGCAAATGGCATTGATTGGCAATGGAAAATCGCCTAATCCTGAATTGTCGGCGTGGAAAGTGTTGGCGAAAACGCTTTGGGAAAATGGCAAGGCAGGCTTGAGTACAGGCAGAAGCTAAGAAAATGCTTGAATGATAAAAATGCCGTTTGAGTTCATCAAACGGCATTTGTTTAGCTAGAATTTTCAGGCAGCCTGAAAACCCATTCCCTCAACCGCCAAATTTCCCTCATTTTTTACCAATTTTCACAACTGCCCTTGTTTCAAGCGCGTGGAAAACCGCTCCACAAAATGCAACATCAACAATCGGTCATCTTCATGCAAATCGCTCATCATTTTGTGAACATGGTGGGTTTGGTCAAATGTTCTGGGGCTATTTTCAGCAATCAAATCCGAAGCGGTGCAGCCGAAAATTTCCGCCAATTCCATT
The DNA here is from genome assembly GCA_041831015.1 of Simonsiella sp. Taxonomy (GTDB): domain Bacteria; phylum Pseudomonadota; class Gammaproteobacteria; order Burkholderiales; family Neisseriaceae; genus Simonsiella. The sequence goes on from JBHARQ010000208.1 coordinate 1,675, forward strand.
AAACGCATGACATTGGGCATGACAATGCTGCGTTCCATGCGTGAAACGGCTTCGTTGCCGATTTGCAGGATTTCGGCAACTTGTTCTTGGGTTAAACCGCTACTTTGGTGGTATTTGGCGATGGTTTTGCCAATGCGTTTATTGACTTCGCGGGCATTCAATGAAATGGCAGGTTGCATAAAAATTTCTCAACTCAAATAGTCTAATTATCAACTTTTTAAGCGAAATTTTAAGGGCATACCAATACGAAAGAACAACTTTAAAAGTTGTTATTGTGGCTATACTTTGCGCTGTGTAATTGATGAATGTAATATTCCGTTTTTGCATATTATGCTTAATTAAATAAGGAAAAATCCGATGAATACCCCAGAAATCATGAAAAATCCATTGACCAACAAAGACACGGCATTCAGCTTGGCAGAACGCGCCCAATACGGCTTGATTGGTCGCTTGCCTGTGGCGGTGGAAACTTTGGACGAACAAGCCGCGCGCTTACCGTCAATTTTCATCTTATGAGCAAGATATTGAAAAATATATTTTTCTTGACCAATTGCACAACCGCAACGAAGTGTTGTATTACAAATTATTGACCGACCATTTGGCTGAAATGCTGCCTGTGGTGTATGACCCGACGGTGGGCGAAGCCATTAAAAAATGGTCGCGTGATTACCGCCGCAGCCGTACCGTGTATTTAGATGTCAATCACCCTGAACATATCCGTGCGTCATTTGAAACGCTGGGTTTGGGGGCTGATGATGTGGATTTGATTGTGGTTTCCGACGCCGAAGAAATTTTGGGGATTGGCGACTGGGGCGTGAACGGTACGGATATTTCGGTAGGAAAATTAGCGGTTTATACGGCGGCAAGCATTGACCCCAGCCGCGTGATTGCCGTGAATTTGGACGTTGGCACGGATAACGAGCAATTATTGAACGACCCCACTTATTTGGGCAACCGTCATGCGCGTGTGCGTGGCGAGCGTTACGATGCGTTAATTCAGGCATATTTATAAACCGCTTCGGAATTACTCCCCAACGCTTTGTTGCATTTTGAAGATTTCGGGCCATCTAATGCGCGTCGCATTTTGGTGCAAAATCGTGAAAAATACCGCATTTTCAACGATGATATGCAAGGAGGAGGCGCGATTGTGATGGCGGCGGTGATTTCAGGTTTGAAAGTAACCAAGCAGACTTTTGCCGAACAACGCCTTGTGGTGTACGGTGCTGGCACGGCTGGTACAGACATGGCAGACCAAATCAGCGCGGCAATGGAACGCAACGGATTGAGCTGTGAAGAAGCGAAAAAATGCGTTTGGTTGATTGATATCAATGGTTTGGTAGCCGATGATATGGAAAACTTGCCCGATTACCAACAAGAATACGCCCGTCCAGCCAGCGAAGTTGCCGCCTGTGGACAATTTGCGTGCGTCTTCGGCAACGGCGGCGGAAGCGGTTACCAAACAAGCGGTTAAAGACGGCGTGACAACCAAGCAGCCTGAAAATTGGGTGCAAGCGGTGCAAGATGCAATGTGGCAAGCGGTTTATGCGGCTTAATGATTTGAAATAATGGGAAATGCCGTTTGAATGAATTTCAGACGGCATTTTAATTAAGTTAAATCAATCACATAAACCCACGCTGATACTGTACTGGCACAAACTGCATTTCACTGCCATCAAATTGATTTTGTTGATATTGAGCATTGAGCACCCAATACGGGTCTCGCAACAAACCACGCCCAACGGCAACCAAATCCGCATCGCCCACGCCAAGCACATGGTCAGCCACGCTTGGATTATCTAGCATACCTACCGCAATCACAGGCAAACCTGTCGCTTGTTTGACTTGGCGAGCAAAATCCACTTGATACCCCGCATAAAATTCAGGGTGGTTGCCTGCGTGCAATACGCCATCACCGCCACCGCTGACATCAAGCACATC
>JBHARQ010000209.1:0-5370 GCA_041831015.1 Simonsiella sp.
TGAGTTTCATCAAAATTTTAAGCAAAGGAAACAATATTGTTATTATGTTCAATACATTCAAATAGATTTATTTTTTCAACGTTATGTTTTTATTTATGACTTAATTTGATGAGGTTTAATTATGGCAAATTTCAACAAACTGATTCATCAAATCAATTAGTTGCGTAAGTCGGATTCAAGAATCCGCCCTACCGTTCTATGGAAAACGCGCCGTTCCGTGCCACTCACCCAAAAAGCGTGGGTGCGGCGGCAAGACGCCGCGTTCCCGTCAAAATAGCCGCAAACCGTTCAGGCAGCCTGAAACCCAAATTGATTAACTTTCCGAACGATTTGCCTTTTCCACTAAGCCCGACAAACCCTGTCGCCGTGCCAATTCCGCCAACACATCTTCCACACGTAAACCGTGATGCGTCAGCAAAATCATATTGTGAAACCACAAATCCGCTACTTCATAAATCAAATGCTCGCCACCGCCATCTTTAGACGCCATCAGCACTTCGCCCGCCTCTTCAATCACTTTTTTCAGAATTTTGTCTTCGCCTTTGTGCAATAATTGCGCGGTGTACGAAGTATCAGGACTGGCGGTTTTACGCGCCTCCAACGTATCTTGAATTTCAGTTAAAATTTCAGACATTGCTCTCTTTCCTCTGCATTATTCAGTTAATAAAAACGGATTATGCCCACCGCGTTGCACACCCTCGCTACCCAACAAAATATCCAATGCTAATGTGGCTAAATCATCGGCAATCGGGTCGGCATACTGCTGTTTTTCCAATAAAAATAATTTGCGATAACTACCACATTTGCCACAACATTCCGCGCGCGCGCCCGACAATGCGCCTTGTTGCGCGCCGTCCACTTGCTGCAACGCAATCGCCGATTGGTCGCCACAAAACGTACATTTGGCGCGTAACGCATTCCAACGGCTATTACACATACCGCAATGCAAATAGCGCAAACCATGCCAATCGCCACCATTCAACACCACACTCGCCACCGCCTCGCCCGCACAACAAGGGCAAACACTGCGTTCTTCCACACTTGGCACGTCTTCATCGCGTAATTGAATTGCCCATGCCGTCCACGCACATTGCAATCCTGCGGATAACCAAATGGCATAATATGGTTTATTTTCAAAATCTTCATGGCGCAATAATTGACGAGCAAGCTGTTCTAATTGCGCATCAGGCAATTCGCGCAAATTGTGCAAGGTGGCTTGCACCGTATCCGACACCTTATCGTGCATTTTGTCCAAAATACTGCGTAAACATGCCGTGAAAATCGGCGGAATATGTTCGCCTAAACTATTGGGCAAACGTGTTTCGCCTGCGCGTTCAGGCAAAACCGCTTGGTGTTGTTGCAAAACCCAATCTTGTGTTCGGCTTAATTCTGCCAAAATGCGTAAATAATCGCCCCAAGCATCGTTTTGTTGCTGTGCCAATTCATCAAAACGAATGGCGCGTTCGGCAAACACATCGGCTTTGGGTGGAATGAAAAAAGGTTTATAGAAAAAAGGTTTGGATTGGATTTGTTCGGGGGTTTGGGTGTTCATGTTGATGCGTTCCTGTGTATATATAGTCGTTCAAACACAAATAGGACAAGGCGACAGCGACCGCCGTGTACAAATCGTACATAAGGGAGCTGGTAACGCTGTACTATTTGAGTTTGAATGACTATTATTTTTTAATTTCGCCACGCTCAAAATAGGTTTGCCATTCTATCTGATTATCCGCATTTTGTTGGGGAATCATTAAAACATAACGTGAATATTTCGGTGTGATTAAAAAAATCCAACCATCTGAATTAACTTGAATATGGGATTCTTTCCTGACTTTTACGGGCTGACGATTGATTAAAGCATGGGCAATTTCTTGTTTAAGCGGTTCATGTTGCACAATCACTTCGGAAATTTCGGCGCGTTGCTGGTATTGGCAAAATTGCACAATGATGAAAGCGTACACCAAAAAGACGCTCAATAATGCCGTGAAAAATCCGATGGTAAAGGCGCGTTTGTTGGTCATTGGATTGCCTCATTTAGTCAATCATTGTTGATTTTAACCCATCTGATTATTCAATAAATTGCGAATGGGTGTAAACGGTAAATCGTTCGGGTTTGGCAAATCCAATTAGGGTTATCTGCGCTTGTTCAGCAACGCGCACCGCCAACGCGGTAGATGCCGATACCGCCACCAAGCAACCAATCCCCAATATTGCTGTTTTTGCCACCATTTCATAGCTGGCACGGCTGGACACTACCACAAAACCGCGTGAAGTATCCACTTGATTTTTCGCCAAATAGCCCAGTAGTTTATCCAAGGCATTGTGTCGCCCCACGTCTTCAAAGGCGGTGATGATATTGCCTTGTTCTACCCATGCTGAACCGTGTAATGAGCCTGTTTGTTGGCGCAAAGGTTGGTGTTCGGACAGGGCGCGTAGGGCTTGGTTGATGTGGTCAATGCGGATATTGTGTTGGCGCGAAACGGTCGGGACATCGGGCATGGCATGGGCTAGGCTGTCTATGCCACATAATCCGCAACCTGTTCGCCCTGTCATATTGCGCCTGCGTTCTTTGAGTGCCATAAATCGTGCGGACGCAATCTCCATTTGTACGGTCATGCCTTCGCAACTGGGCTCAATTTGCACGTCATACAATTCGCGGGCGTGGTTTAAAATACCTTCGCTTAAGCTAAAGCCGAGCGCGAGTTCGGCTAAATCTTGCGGTGTCGCCATCAAGACAACGTGGGAAATGCCATTGTACACCAGCGCGATGGGGATTTCTTCGGCTAATGTGTCGGTGGTGGGAGTGAGGGTTGTATTATGGTAGTGATGAATGGGGATAGTGGTAATCGGGGTCATGATAATGGTTTTAATGGCAGATGATGTGTGCGTTGGTTAATAGAACGGTCTATAATGATGAATACCCATTTTAAGTTTATTTTAGAATGGATGCCAATGGCATCACAAGCATTTAAAAATCAATTAATATTATTTATTAAATCAAATAAATCAAACGCTTCACAACAAAAAATGAAAACACCTCCAATCAATACCAAAATTATCAATACCTTACCTGTTTTTTTAAGCTGCCTGATTGCCGCGCTGTTGGTCTATTGGCAAAACTGGACGCATTACAGCCCTGCGCTGTTTCTCGGCATTATCGCGGGCGGTTTGGTGGACTTGGACAACGGTTTAACAGGTAAATTCAAAAACTTACTGTTTACCCTTGTGGCATTTACCATTTCTTCGCTGTCGGTGCAGTTGAGTTTTCATCACACGGTCGCGCTGACGGTAGTGCTGACCACGCAAGCATTTGTGTTTACCTTTATTGGCGCGGCGGGCGTGCGGTTTCGGACGATTGCGTTTGGCACGTTGGCGGTGGCGATTTACACCATTTTGACCCACGACCCCAGCGCACCGCTTTATCTCAATTCATTGTTGATTTTATTCGGCACGTTGCTGTATAGCGGTATGGCAATGCTCACGCACATTGTGTTCCCACATCGCCCCGTGCAAGAAAATATGGCGTTGGCATACGATAGCTTGGCGCGTTATCTCAATGCCAAAGCCGAATTTTTTAATCCCGATGAAATTGCCCAACTGTCGCAACAGCAAACGCATTTAGCCATGCTCAATAGCCAAGTGATTGCGCAATTTAATCAATGCCGTAGTGCCTTGTTTTACCGTATGCGCGGACAACATCGCCACCCACGCACCACCAAAATGTTGCACTACTATTTCATCGCCCAAGACATTCACGAACGCATCAGTTCTAGCCATGTGAATTATCATGATTTTGCGGAACAAATGCGCCACACCGATTTAATTTTCCGCATTCGTTGGCTTTTGACGCAACAGGCGCACGCTTGCCGTGATGTTGCCCAAGCCTTGCGTGATAACCGCGATTATCAAGCCGACCCGAAACTCGAACGCGCCACGCAAGGCGCACAGCAATCGCTTGATTATTATGAACATGACCACGCGACCGACCACCAAATTACCCGACTATTAGACAACATTACCAGCGTAAGCAATCAATTCGCGCACTTGGGCAGTCCGCATTGTGAATGGCAAAATGTGAGCGATGAACACAGCCGTTTGTTGCCCACCGAAACAGGACATTGGCGCGATGTTTGGCGCAGCCTGAAACAACACGCCACGTTTCAATCGGGCGTGTTTCGTCATGCGGTGCGTATGGCGATTACGACTTTGGTCTGCTGTATCATTATTCAACTGATGAAATTATTGCCGTTTACCCACAATGATTTGAGTTTGGGTTATTGGATTTTGCTGACTGCCGCGTTTGTGTGCCAACCGAACTATTCCGCCACCGAAAGCCGCGTATTTCAACGCATTGCAGGCACGATTGCAGGCGTGTTGGTGGGTTCGGCATTGCCTTTATTGAGCGTGAATTTGGCGGACAAATTGTTTATTGTGGCGGCTTCCACGGTGCTGTTTTTCTTTTTCCGTACCAATAAATACAGCTTTTCCACCTTTTTCATTACCATACAAGCGCTTACGGGTTTTTCCATTATGGGACACGACATTACCAACTTCTTTATTCCACGCGCTTTGGACACGATTATCGGCGCGGGCGTGGCGGGTGTGGCGGTGTACAATTTATGGGCGGACTGGAAATATGTGTCGCTGGAACGCACGGCAACCCAAGCCATACAAAGCAATGGCGGTTATTTGCAAGCAGTCATTCAATCCTTGCGCGGTGGCTGGGACGGCAACCATTTGGATTACCGCGTGGCGCGGCGCAATAGCCACGACAAAGCGGCGGCATTGTCTAGCGTGTTGTCGGATATGTCGGGGGAAGTTCGCAAACATGGGCATCAGTTGGACGATGGCTTTTTGCTGTTGAACACCAATTATTCATTGATTAGCCATATTGCTGCATTGGGCGCGTATCGTGAGCAAATTCAACAAACCGTGCAAGACGAAGTGTTTTTCAATGGCTTTTACGCGGCGGCAGAGCAAACCGCTTTATTATTGAAAAATATGGATAATAATGACGCAGAAACATTCCAGCAAGCCTACGGCAGCCTGAAACAGCAACTGAAAACCTTGCGCGAACATTTGCAAAAACCTGCGTGTCAGTCGCCACAAAATTTGATTTTATGGCAACAATTACATCGGATTGCAGAATTGCTGTTGCCGTGTTATCAGGCATTGCATGCGAAAAAGGCAGCCTGAAAGGACGCGATAAAATTTAATTAACACCGCATGGAGCGGCGACGGCTCGTCGCCAATATTTTGAATCTGATGATAATTAAATTGTTGATGCATTTGAAATATGGCGACGAGCCGTCCCCGCTCCATTTTGTCGTGTACTGAAAGGCTGCCTGAAAGGACACGACATTTTTTGAA
>JBHARQ010000210.1:0-2612 GCA_041831015.1 Simonsiella sp.
ACAAAATTTAAATCGTGCCACATGGAGCGGCGACGGCTCGTCGCCAATTATTGAATTTGATGAAAATTAAATTGGTGGTGTATTTGAAATATGGCGACGAGCCGTCGCCGCTCCATTTTTGTCGTGTACTCAAAGGCAGCCTGAAAATAAGATTAAAAGCGCAAGACCGTTTTCAAATAACCAATAGACGATGCAGGCAATTTCACCGCCAGCAATTCATCGGTCAAAGCCAAATAAGCCTGTGTGCCTTTCGCTTTCGGGTCGTACGCCAAAGCAGGCATACCATGACTCGGTGCTTCAGCCAAACGCACATTGCGCGGAATGGTGGTATTGAACACGCGTTGTCCAAAATAATTTTTTAATTGCGTGCTGACATCGCGCGACAAATTATTTTGCGTGGTAAACATGGTGAAGACCACGCCTGTGATGTCCAAATTCGGATTGATGGTTTGGCGAACTTTTTTCACGGTTGCCAGCAAATCTGAAATGCCTTCTAGCGCGTAATATTCGCATACCATTGGAATCAACACGCTGTCTGCTGCCGCCAAACCGTTCAACATCAGCAATGACAAAGTAGGGGGACAGTCAATCAAAATAAAATCATATTGGTCGCGAATCGGTGCCAGCGCATCACGCAAACACATTTCACGCGCAGGACGTTTGATTAATTCAATTTCTACGCCTGTTAAATCGCGATTAGATGAAATTACGTCATAGTTGCCGACTTCGCTGTGAATAATGGCTTGTTCAGCAGTGGCTTCGCCCAGCAGGAGATGGTAAACGCCGTATTCAAAATTGTTTTTGTCAATGCCGCTGCCCATGGTGGCATTGCCTTGTGGGTCAATGTCTATCAGCAATACTTTGCGGTTGCGGTGTGCCAAGCTAGCAGCAAGATTGACGGCGGTGGTGGTTTTGCCGACACCGCCTTTTTGATTGCAAATGGTGATAACTTTATGTTTTTGGCTCATTGGATGGGGTAACCTTTTGGGAGGGCTAAATGAAATTTGGGGCGCGTATGGTTTCGTGCCACACCCTAAAAGAGTGGGTGTGGCGGCGATACGCCACGTTCCTGACGCATTAGAAATCTAAAATGGGAACGCAATAAAACGCTATTTTACCCTTTTTTTGGACGCATCAACACCATATGTCGTTCTGCGCCTAAAGTGGGGACGTCTAATTTATCAATTTGATAGACTTCAATATTTTTCGGCACGTTTTCCAATTCTTCGTAGGGGTAAACGCCTTTCATGGCTGCCCAGTAGCCGTTTTCATTCAGCAAATGTTTGGTTAGGGCAATAAAATCGTGTAATTCTGCAAAGGCGCGACTGGTTACGACATCGACTTTTTTATCGTGCATGGCTTCCACGCGACCGCTGGCAACGGTTACGTTTTTCAAGCCCAGTTCAATCACGGCTTGTTGTAAAAAAGTGGTTTTTTTGGTGTTGGAATCCAGCAGGGTAATGTGTAAATCGGGCAAGCAAATGGCAGTCGGAATCCCCGGCATACCGCCGCCTGAACCCACATCCATCAAGGTTTTGGCATCTTTGACATAGGGCAGCAGGGTTAAGCTGTCCAATAGATGATGGCTAATCATTTTGTCTTCATCGCGCAAGGCGGTTAGGTTGTAGGTGCTGTTCCATTTTTTCAGCAATGCGACATATTCCAATAATAGTAATTGTTGTGTCGTGCTTAATTCTAAATTCATGGCTTGTAAGCCTGCTTGCAGTTGTGCTTTTAAATCAGACATTTTATTTCCCTTATTGATGTTTTGATGATGGGACTGAATGTTAATTGAATTTGTGAAAATATGTAAGATGTTGGCATAAATTTTGCTTAATTCTCCCTAAAATTGAATCCTAGGAAATCATCATGCAAAAACAAACAGGCTTTACACTCATTGAAGTTTTGGTTGTGGTGGCGATTATTGCCATTTTAGCAGCCCTTGTTTACCCGTCTTATATTGATTACATTCGCAAAGGGCGTTTGGAAGACGCTCGCGCGACTGTGGTGGACAATATTAAAATGATGGAACGCTATTACGGTGCAGCGCGTACATTTGAATGCAAAGATAGTTACGCGAAAAATGTTGGTGTAACTTGTATCAGTGCTACGTCATTCACCCCCGATACCACCAGCAACAAAAAAGCAAATGATTTCTATGATTTCACCATTACCAGTGTGAACAATAATTCCAATTACATTATCACGGCGACGCCTAAATCAAGCGCGTATAGCAGTGATGTTTTAGCAAAACAGCAATTGCATTTGCTTTACCATTCAGGCAGCGCGAGTTATGCCAAATGCACGACCGCAGGTGCGAGTGCGTTTGCAGGCACGGCGACTTCCAATGATGGCTGTTCTGCGCTTTAATAATTGATTTGTTGAATATTGTGGAACGTGGCGTATCGCCGCCACACCCACTCTCGCGTTGCTGAACGTGGGTCTTTTTCCCAAAAGCTGCCTGAATATCATTTTCAGGCAGCTTTTTTTGCTTGAATTGTCAAACCAAGTGCAACGATTTTTTGAAGTAAACTTCATAAGGTGTTTTCCAACCTAAACATTTACGCGGTCGTAAATTCAGTTTATTGACCACCTGTTGAATATCAATATCG
>JBHARQ010000211.1:0-2918 GCA_041831015.1 Simonsiella sp.
ATTTCTATATTTTTATTAATACATTATTTGCTGTGAGAAGACATTTTCCCGATATGCAACTCAATGTTCTGTTATCGCAAGAAATTTTTAATTTTTACTTTGATATGGAAGATTATTTGATACAAACATATTTGTTAGAGCCATCACCATTTGAATAAGCAAGCACCTAAATCTACGGAGAACGCACCGTTCCGTGTCGCAACCCAAAAGCGTGGTGCGCGGCAAGACGCGCGTTCCCGTCAAAATACACGCTACCTATTTTAGCTTCGCTGAACTTCATTTCAAGCAGCCTTTTTCGGGGGAATTACGGTAGAATGTGCATTCTATCGTGTCGCACATTGTCATCAAAAAGGACATTCCCATGACTGAATTACAACAAAATCGCCAATGGTATGCCGATTACACCGCACAGCAAACCCCAGCCGACCAAGCCATTTTAAATCACGCTCTCGCGCTCGCAGAACAACATTATCCTGCCGATGCGGTGGCGCGTAAAAGTGGCGAACCTTTGTTGTCGCGCTTTTTTGCTGCCGCCAAAATGGTGGCGGAAATGGACTTGCTGCCTGAAAGTGTGGCAGTTACGATGCTGACAGATATTTCTAATTATTTAGATGATTGGAAAAATATTGTTTCAGAACAATGTGGTGCCAGCGTAGCCGCGATGGTGGCAGGTTTGGACGAAGTGGAAAAATTAACCGACTTTGCCAAAGTGGACAACCTCGCCACCCCCGAAGAACGCGCCAAACAAGCCGAAACCATGCGTAAAATGTTGCTGGCGATGGTGTCGGATATTCGCGTGGTGTTGATTAAATTGGCATTACGCACGCGCACCATGCAATATTTAAATCATGTGAGCGACAGTGCTAGCAAACGCGCGGTTGCCAAAGAAACATTGGATATTTTCGCGCCGCTTGCCAATCGTTTGGGCGTGTGGCAGCTCAAATGGCAGTTGGAAGATTTGGGATTCAGACATCAAAATCCTGACGAATATCGCCGTATTGCCAATTTATTAGATGAAAAACGCGAAGAACGTTTGCAATATATTGAAAATTTCTTGAATCAAATCCGCGCTGAAATGGACAAAATCGGCATCCAATACGATGTGGCAGGTCGTCCCAAACACATCTATTCCATTTACAAAAAAATGGTGAAGAAGAAATTGGATTTTGATGGCTTGTATGACATTCGCGCCGTGCGTATTTTGGTAAATACCATTCCTGAATGTTATGCCACTTTGGGGATTGTGCATAGTTTGTTCCAACCCATTCCGGGGGAATTTGATGATTATATTGCCAATCCAAAAGGCAATGGATACAAAAGTTTACACACCGTTATTGTCGGACCCGAAGACAAAGGCATTGAAGTACAAATTCGCACATTTGAAATGCACCAATTTAATGAATTTGGTGTGGCAGCGCATTGGCGTTACAAAGAAGGCGGCAAAGGCGACAGCGCGTATGAACAAAAAATCGCGTGGTTACGTCAATTACTGGATTGGCGCGAAAACATGGCGGAAAGTGGCAAAGATGATTTGGCAGCCGCATTCAAAACCGAATTGTTCCACGATACCATTTATGTGCTGACACCGCATGGCAAAGTGTTGTCGCTGCCTGCGGGCGCAACGCCGATTGATTTTGCCTATGCTTTGCACAGTAATTTAGGCGACCGTTGTCGTGGCGCGAAAGTGGATGGGCAAATTGTGCCATTATCCACCCCTTTGGAAAACGGGCAGCGCGTGGAAATCATCGCGGCGAAAGAAGGTGTGCCATCCGTGAACTGGTTGCACGAAGGCTGGGTGAAATCCAATAAAGCCATCAGCAAAATCCGTGCCTACATTCGCCAACAAAACGCCGAAACCATTCGAGAAGATGGCAAAAACCAATTTGATAAAATCATTTCCAAAATCAATCCCAAGCCCAATCAACAGCATTTATGCGAAAAACTCGGTTTTAAACAATTAGATGAACTGTATATGGCAATGGGTCAAGGCGATGTAACGCCACGCGCCGTACAAAAAGCGGCTGGCGCATTGGTTGCGCCGCCACCGACACCGATTTCAGCGACCACGATGGTCAAAAAATCCAAAATTCAGCCGTCTAGTGGCGGCAAAAATGGCATTTTGGTAGATGGACAAGATGGTTTGCTGACCGTGTTAGCCAAATGCTGCAAACCTGCGCCGCCTGATTTGATTGTCGGATTTGTAACGCGCGATAAAGGCGTGTCCATTCATCGTCAAGGCTGCCCTGATTTTGAACATTTGGCAACGCAATCGCCTGAAAAAGTCCTGCCTGCCAGTTGGGCAAATTTGGACAACACACAAATTTTCGCCATTGACATTGAAATCCGCGCCCAAGACCGCAATGGTTTACTGCGCGATGTGTCCGACACGTTGGCACGACACAAGCTGAATGTTACCGCTGTACACACCATGACGCGTGATTTGGAAGCCAGTATGCGTTTCACGCTGGAAGTGAAACAAGTACAGGAATTACCACGCGTGTTGGCAAGTTTGGCAGAAGTGAAGGGCGTGAATAGCGTGGTAAGGCTGTAAGCCAGCTAAAAAATTCAGGCTGCCTGAAAGATTTTTGGCGGAATTTTGCCAGAACGCGGCGTCTTGCCGCCGCACCCACGCTTTTGGGTGAGTGGCACGGAACGGCGCGTTCTTCGTAATTTTCATTTCGCTGGACGCGTAGTCCTTTCAGGCTGCCTGAAAAAGCCGTAGAGCAAGCGTAGGGTGGGTGCTTGCACCCACCACATCAATTTATTCCCATTTGGCTAATGGTGGGCGTAAACACCCACCCTTGTATCTTCCCACTTGTGTGGATAACAACGTATTATTCACCTATCCAGTTGAGTAGGAAATTGAACCCACCCTGAGTGCCAAGACACTGTAGTGTAGATAAACCTACTCAACTCCC
>JBHARQ010000212.1:0-14032 GCA_041831015.1 Simonsiella sp.
CATTTCTAAAATAAGCCACCAATTTCATTTTGATGAAATTCAAATATTTGGCGACGAGCCGTCGCCGCTCCATGCAGACTTGCCAAGTTCTCCGTTTCGTAGGGGCAGATTTCATATCTGCCCTGTCCACAAATAGGGCGGATATGAAATCCGCCCCTACGACAAGATAAGAACTTGGCAGGTCTATAAAATGTAGTGCGGGCTTTGCCTACGATGACAGGCAGCCTGAAAATGCCGTGGCTTCATCGTGGGTATAGCCCACGCTACATCGTTGCGATGAAGCACGGACGTATTCGTGCCAGCAACCCAAAAGCGTGGGTGCGGCGGCAAGACGCCGCGTTCTGGCAAATTTAAGTTTATTGTGTGGGATTTAGGTTATGAGAAAATTAGGTTATTGTCAGTATGAGACGGATATGGTGATTCCGTTTTTTGATGTGGATAGTCTGCATATTGTGTGGCATGGGCATTATATTAAGTATTTTGAGGTGGCGCGGTGTGCGTTTTTGGCGGAAATTGGGCATGATTATAATGTGATGCGTGAAACGGGCTATGCTTATCCGATTGTGAAAGTGGATGTGAAGTATGTGAAACCTGCTACGTTTGGACAGACCATTCGGGTGATTTTGTCGGTGATGGAATTTGAGTCGTGTTTGAAAATCAATTATGTGATTCGGGATGTGAATTCTGGTACGGTTTTGACGCGAGGCAGTACGACTCAAGTGGCGGTTCGGATTGATAATGGAGAAATGGAATTTCAAACACCCGATGTGTTTCAGGCTGCTGTGCGGCAATTTGCAGGATTTAACACGATTTAATGGTTGGTAATTTTATAGTCGTTTAAAATAGTGCGTGGTTGGTTTGCATCTTTAATTTTTAAAATAGAAAGGTTTATGATGAAATATGTATTTTTGGCAACAGCAACGATGATGTTGTCTGCACCTGTGTTTGCGCTAACACCTGCTGAATTAACCGCGCAATTACAGCAGCCACAAAGTGTTCAAGGGCAGTTTGTACAACAGCGTTATATGAAGTCGTTGAGTAAGCCGATGCAGACGAGTGGGCAGTTTGCGTTGAAAAAGCAGTCGGGGCTGTTTTGGCATGTGCAAAAGCCTTTGGATTTGCAACTACGGGTTCGCCCTCAAGGTATTTCGCAATGGGATAAAGCTGGTAAAACGTGGCGTCATAGCAGTCAAAGTGGTCAAGCGGCGCAAGTGAAGTTGTTTATGGCGGTGTTGGGGGGCGATACGCGTGAATTGTCGCGTCAATTTGATTTACAAGTTTCAGGCAGCCTGAAAAATTGGACGCTCACTTTGCAACCCAAAACGGCTGTCATGAAACAGGTGTTCCAGAATATTACAATTCAAGGCGACCAGTTAGTCCGTCAAGTGGAATTTCGTGAGAAGCAGGGAGACCGTACGGTTATGAAATTTGTGAATGCTCAAGTGAATCAACCGCTTTCGGTTGTCGCAGAAAGTGCGTTGAAATAATGTTGTGGCTCAATGAGTTGTTAAACCAACCTCCTGCGCGTTATCGTGATTTGGTAGCGCAAACGGCTGTTTTCACGGAATCGTTGCAAGGTGTGTCTTCGGTGGCGTTGTGGTTTGAAGATACGCGATTGTTGGCGGCTGCGCTGTTAGCGGCGTGGCAGTCGGGCGCGGAGGTGTTTTTGTTGCCGAATGTGCAAGCGGATGCGTTGGCGTGGGCGGCACAAGCAGAGGTGTTTTGGTCAGACCAAGCGATTGAAGGCGCGGAACGTGTGATGTGGCATGATGACGGTGCAACGGATGCGCCCTATTTCACGTTCAGGCTGCCTGAAACGGGCAAATTGTGGCTACAAACATCGGGTTCAACAGGTGCAGCCAAAATCATTGGCAAAACCTGCGCTCAAATGTGCGATGAGGCAACGGCGATTGCCAACGTATTACCCGAAACATGGCAATCACTTCACGCTCACGCCAGCGTATCGGCACAACATTTGTATGGTTTAACCTTTCGCGTGTTTACCGCCCTAAAAATGGGCTGGACGATAGAACGCGAATTATGTCGCTATCCCGAAGATTTGATTGCCCAATCCAAACAGCCTTGCGTGTGGCTCACCAGCCCTACCATGCTGACCCATTTTGGCGAACAGCGTGATTGGGCGCGTTTACGTGAACAAGTAAAAGGCATCATCAGCGCAGGCGGCGCATTACCCGATGCCACCGCACAATTATTTGCCCAACAATTTCATTTCCCCATTTTTGACGTGTACGGCAGCAGCGAAACAGGCGTGATGGCAAAACGATTCGGCACAACAAACCACCTACTCTTTCCCGAAGTCCAAGCACGAATTGATGATACAGGTTTACACGTCCAATCCCCATGGTCAGATGGCGAACAATCACTTGCCGACACCGCCGAATTACACGACCGCCAACTCATCCTACACGGACGCAGCGACCGTATCATCAAACTAGCCGACAAACGCATTGCCCTCAACCAAATTGAACACGCCCTATTACAACACCCATTTGTAACAGACGCCCACTGCACCCTACACCAGCAACGCGTGGCAGCGTGGCTATCACTCAACGATGCAGGCATTGACCATTTACGACAATTTGGACGCACCCACCTATTAGCCAGCCTCCGCCCATTTCTACTATCCAAAATAGAAAAAGTCGCGTTACCGCGCTATTGGCGGCTGACTGCCGAAGCCCTACCCCGCAACCCACAAGGCAAATTACGCGCCCATGACGTCGCCACCGTATTTGCCGAATTACCAGCCCGCCCCAACTGGCAACTGACCGAGCAATCCGAGCAAGAATGGCATTTTTCAGGCAGCGTGCCATTGGATTTACGCTATTTTTCGGGGCATTTTGCCGATTTCCCCTTGGTAGCAGGCGTGGTGCAAGTGCAATGGGCGATGGAATTAGCCGCCCAATTTGATTGGGGGAAAGCACCCATTATCCAACTAGAAAACGTGAAATACCAACAATTTATCCGCCCAAACGATGTCGTCCACCTCCACCTAAAATGGGACAGCAGCAAACACAAAATCCATTTCAATTTAAGCGTGAACGACAAAACCTGTGCATCAGGACGCGCGGTTCAGGCAGCCTGAAACATAGCTGAATATGAACGGGAACGCGGCGTCTTGCCGCCGCACCCACGCTGTCTTCGTCGTGATGGTTGGTGGCACTTTAGCGGTTTTGCGCTCTGTCGCCGCGCGGCGAGGACTACGCGTCCAGCGAAATACTTTTTAAAAAAGTAAGCCAAATAATATGAAATCAAATAACTACGCTATGGAAAACGCGCCGTTTCGTGCCACCACCCAAAAAGCGTGGGTGCGGCGGCAAGACGCCGCGTTCCCATCAAATCAACACTTACCGAACGGTTAATTTGCCCACGGTTTCGGCTAATGCTGCCAAACGGCGTTGTGATTTTTCTACGTACGGATTGTTGGTATCCCACGCGTAGCCCGCCAAAATCGCGCTAATCATGCGGGTGATTTCGGGGCTGCGGTTGTCGGCATAAATCACGTCTTGCAGGCTGCCGTCATACCAGCCGTTTACATAGGTGCGGAAGGTGTCCACGCCAATCATGAGCGGTTCGGCAAATTCGCGTTGCCAATCGGTGGATTCGCCGCGCAGTTGTTTGACCAGCAAATCTGTCGCGAGTTTTGCCGAGTGCATGGCAATGGTTACGCCCGATGAAAACACGGGGTCAAGAAATTCCGCCGCATTGCCCAGCAAGGCAAAATGTTTGCCATACAAGGCTTTGACGTTGGCGGAATAGCCTGTGATGTTGCGGAATGGAAATTCGTTGTGCCAATTTGCGTTGGCTAAAATACGCGCCAACATGGGGACTTCCAGCGCAAAGGTTTTCAAAATGGTTTCGGAGTCATCGCCCAAGGCAGCAAAGCGTTCGGGCAGCCCCACCACGCCGATGGAGCAGCGATTGTCGCCAAATGGAATCAGCCACAACCACACATCGCGATGAACGGGGTGGGTGGAAATAAGGATTTTATTGCGGTCAAAATCGGGGTCGGTGATGTTGTCGTCAATGTGGGTAAAGTGGGCTTGACGTGGCGGCAGGTGCGATGGGGTTTCTAAATCCAGCAGTCGTGGCAAGACGCGCCCGTAACCGCTTGCGTCGAGTACAAATTGGGATTGTAAAATGTAGGGTTCGCCGTTTTCAGGCTGCACGGTTAATTCGGCGTTGTCGGGGTTAAACGCGGTTACGGTGTCGCCAAAACGGACGGTAACGCCTTGTTTTTCAGCTTCGTTGATTAAGATTTGGTCAAAAATGCCGCGTCTCACTTGGAAGGTTGTACCAGGCCCTGCGCTGAATTTGTCGGTGAAATCAATTTCGGTGTAGCGTTCGCCCCAAGTAAACGCCGCGCCATTTTTAAATTGAAATGACGGTTCGGCTTGTACGGCTGGCAAAAATCCTGCCATTTCAATAAATTCCATGCAATGCGGCAGCAAGCTTTCACCAATCACAAAACGTGGAAAATGTTGTTTTTCCAGCACGCACACGCGAAAACCTTGTTGGTTGAGCAATGATGCCGCCACCGCGCCCGCAGGCCCTGCGCCAATAATGGCGATGTCAAAAGAATTTGTGTTCATCTTAAAAAGACTTTCTGTATGATTTTGAAAACCCATATTGTATTTATGATATGAATATGGGTTTTGAAATGAAACGTTTAATTTGATTTTCGGTATGTCATAACATCAACAATAATATAAGATGCAACCAAAACGCATATTATAAAATAAGCCTATGGCTGGCAATGTGAGATAAATCAATGTTTAGAGACCTGATGTCGTGCCGCCAAACAAATTGCCATTACCCAGCTTAACGCCACCCCTACCGACACGCTCACGCCAAATATGGCGACTGCTGATGTGGTACTGAATGCGAGTAAAATAAATGAAATACAAGTGGTCATCGCTGCTAATGTGATGCCTGCCACTCGCGCTGCTGCGGTTTCGGGTGCGGTCAATGCGTACACCGCATAATCCACACCAATCGCCGCCGCCAACAATAAACCAAACATGGCAAACAAACTCACCGATAAACCCAACCACCCCAACACGCCCAACGTCCCAACCACCGCCACCATCGGCACCGCCAACATCAAACTACCACGTCGCCAACCAAACCACCACCACAAACCCGCCCACGCCACCGCAAACGACAGTAATTTTAACCACGCCGCTAAATTGCGTGTTTCAATAAATTGTTGATTTAATTGCGATCGTTTATCTAATAATTGCCAATTTTCAGATTCAGGCAGCCTGAAATCCGCGCGCACATCATACAATCGCGCCAACGATGCCCATTGACCATTCACTTCACCCAAATACAATGCCCGAAACGCCTCTGCCTGTGGCGCAGTCAAACTGTCTGCCAAAGAGACTGTGGGCGCATCTGCTGCCGCTTTTAAGGCTGCCTGAATCGTTTCAGACGGCACACCCAAATCCAGCAATGGGGCATAGATTTCAGGTTGATGGGCTAATTTGGCAAGTTGTTGTTTTAATAATATTTGCTCATGTTTGGTTAACAGCCATTGGTTTAGTGATTGAATATGTGCTTGTTCCCCAATCGCGCGTTCTAATAATTGATTTTGTTTTAATAATTCATCTTCTGAACGAGCGGTAATCAACACCGTTTGTCCAGCACCCATGCCACTGATTTGGGCAATTTGTTGGCTATCAGCAAGTAAATCAGGGCGCATGGTCATCCAATGCCGAATATCATCTTGCCATTGCGACCGCATTACGCCAATGGATAATAACGTTAATAATATTGCCAATATCCAACTCATTTTGCGCCCAGAAATCAGATGAGCTAGCCCCATCATCCATACCGTAAAACCTGTTTGACGCGGTTGATAATACCGAAACAATGGCGGCAAAAACCACACCGTCGCTGCAAACGCCCCTAATAACGCCGCCGCCGAAAACACCGCCGTCTGCTGCAAAACAGGTAACGGCGTAAACCACAACAAAATATAACCCGACAACGTAATCAACAAACTAACCACAAAACTAGGCAACACCCGTTGCATCACATTCACACCGTTCCAACTTTCAGGCTGCCTGAAATGAAACAACGATGATGCCAACCAATGCAACGGAAAATCCACCAAAACCCCCACCAAACTCGTCCCCACCACCAACGTCAGCGCATGAATTTCACCAAACACCAACACCGCCGCCGTTACCCCCACCAACACCCCCACACCCAATGGCACCATCAACGCCAACACCCGCCACGACCGAAACACCGCCAACAACAAACCAAACGTCAGCGTCAAACCCACCGCCGACATCCAACCACTTTCCCGTTCCGCACTTTGTTTCGCATCCGCAGCAAACAACGCCCCACCCGTTGCCAGCAAAGCATAACCTTCAGCCTGTGCCGTTTGCTTACTCGCCTGTAATAACGATAACAATTCAGGATGAGGCGTGGTATTAGGCAAATGAGCGCGTAGCCACACCCACGTTTTTCCATCACGTTCCGTATATAACATCCCATATTCCGAATGCCACGACAGCCCATTCTGCATTGACTGAGCAAACACAAAACGCCCCAACCCCAACCAATCCTCTTCCAAAGACAACAAACTGCCCGAAAACGGATTTACCGCCGATTCAGCCCGTTCCACAAAATACTGCTGCGGCTGCTCCCGTAATTGACGCACCTGCTCGGCAGGCAAAGTCGCCACCCCCAACGTTTGCAAAGACTGCCGCAAAGCCGCCAAATCAGGTTCAATTTTGCCATCTACTTGGCTGAAATAGCCGCTATCCTGCCACGTTTGTGCCACTTGCGCGGCAGCCTGAAACGCCTTATCAGCCTCACTTGCGCCCACCAACAGCACAATTTGCTGATTCAACTGCTGTTCCTGCGCCCGATTAGCCGCTTGAAAAACAGGATTGCGGCTGGTGTCATGTGGCAACAGCGCGGTTAATTGCGTTTGCACAGGCGCATGATGCACAAACTGCATTCCTAGCCACCCCGCCATCAGCACCAAACACACAGCATAAATTTTAGATAAATATCTCATACGAATAAAAAAATAGAAAAACAAACCATTTCAGACAACCGAAACAGTAACAATGATTTGACGGGAACGCGCGTCTTGCCGCGCACCACGCTTTTAGGTGGCTGGCGCGTTTTTGTTTCGCGCTCCGTAGTTTAGGTGGGGCGCAAACTCATAGTTATTCAAATATGATTAATCACGCACATACATCACTTGTACATCGTAATCATCTTCGTTCCAGTCGTCTTCGTCATCGTCAAATTCGTTTTGCCATTCCACTTCCTTGCTCAACGATGAATGCAAGCCGCTTTCCAATCGCAATACCGACAACAAATGATACATATCATCAGGCATCGGTGCTTCAAACGACACCAATTCGCCCGATTTTGGATGTTCAAAACTCAAACGATACGCGTGTAATGCTTGTCGCCCCAAGCCTTTCACCACTTCTTTAACAGGCTGCGAACACACATGGCGCGGATTGCCATACACAGGGTCGCCCGCCAAAGGATGTCGCGCTTCACGCATATGCACGCGAATTTGGTGGGTGCGCCCCGTTTCCAAACTGCATTCAATATAGCTATGTGCATGATAACGCTCCAAAACTTTTACATGTGTAACCGCCTCTTTGCCGCCAAATTTCACCACCGCCATTTTCAAACGATTGTGTGGGTCGCGCCCAATCAGCGTTTCAATTTTGCCGTCAAACGGCACAACGCCATCGGCAACCGCACGATAAATTCGTTTCACCGTGCGATTTTGTAATTGTTGCACCAACGAATTTTGTGCAGGCAGCGTTTTCGCCACCACCATCAAACCGCTGGTGTCTTTGTCCAAGCGATGCACAATGCCAGCGCGTGGCACTTGCGACAATTCAGGACAATGCGCCAACAAGCCATTGAGCAGCGTCCCCGTCCAATTGCCAGCCGCAGGGTGTACCACCAAACCAGCAGGTTTATTCAACACGATAACGGTGTCGTCTTCAAATACGATGTTCAAATCCATTTCTTCAGGTTCAAAGGCTTGATTTTCATCGCTTTGTTGAATTTGTACGGATAATTCTTCGCCACCGATGAGTTTGTCTTTGGGTGTGGCGGTTTTGCCATTGCATTGCACAAAACCGTCTTTAATCCAAGTGGTTATGCGGCTGCGCGAATAATCAGGCAGCATTTTGGCAATCGCGGCATCTAGGCGCATACCTGCCAATTCATTTGGCACGGTGAGTTGCACCGTCATGGGTTCATTATCGGTTTGAAAATCATCATTTAATTCAATTAAATCGTTATCCATTTTTATCCTAAAATGTTATTTTGTATTCAAGATGGCAAGCATACCTTGCCCATTGAAAAAAATCTATGTTTAAGGGGTTATTTTTAATGAACCACTCACCATTACCACGAGCGCAGCGTGGGTGCGGCGGCAAGACGCCGCGTTCTGGCAAATGTTCAGGCAGCCTTTGGGGAAAAGTCGCGTACTGAAAGGCAGCCTGAAACGGCGTTTCATCTAGCTAAAAAACTCATTTTCAGCACAAAATCTTTTATAATAACCACTTTCTCTCCATTTGCACACCAACATCATGAATCATCAGCCCATTATCCAATCTTTACTGGACACCGACTTGTACAAATTTACGATGCTGCAAGTGGTGTTGCATCAATTTCCGCAAACACACAGTGTTTATGAATTTCGCTGCCGTAACGCGCAAACCGCGTACCCACTCGCCGAGATTCAAGCCGAGCTGGAACGCGAATTAGACGCTTTATGTGAATTGCAATTTAAACCAGATGAATTGGTTTATTTGCGTAACTTGCGGTTTATTAAGAGTGATTTTGTTGATTATCTGGAATTGTTTCAACTGAAACGCCGTTTTGTTAATGTGTCGCAACAAGACGGACGATTGCATATTCGCATTGAAGGCCCGATGCTACAAGCGATGTTTTTTGAAATTTACATTCTGGCAATGGTCAATGAGCTGTATTTCCGCCGCTTGGAAACACCCGAAACGTTGGCAGAAGGCGAACGCCGTTTACAAGAAAAAATCGCTTTATTACAAAAATTAAACGCGCGGCAACATCCGCATGACCCGCCGTTTTTAGTGTCGGATTTCGGGACGCGTCGCCGCTACAATCGGGCGTGGCAGGAGCATGTGGTTCGCAGTTTTCATGATGCCGTGCCAGATGTGTTTCGTGGTACCAGCAATGTTTACCTTGCCAAAAAATTAAATTTAACGCCGATTGGCACCATGGCGCATGAATTTTTGCAAGCCTTTCAAGCATTAGATGTTCGTTTGCGCGATTTCCAAAAGGCGGCGTTGCAAGCGTGGGTCAATGAATATCGTGGCGATTTGGGCATTGCCTTGACCGATGTGGTGGGCATGGACGCATTTTTGCGTGATTTTGATTTGTATTTTGCTAAATTATTTGATGGTTTGCGCCACGACAGCGGCGACCCGTATGTGTGGGGCGACAAAGCCTACGCGCATTATCAAAATTTAAAAATTGACAGTCGCACCAAAATGCTGACCTTTTCTGATGGCTTGGATTTGGAAAAAGCGTGGGATTTGCATCAATATTTTAAAGGGCGATTCAAAACCAGCTTTGGCATCGGCACGAATTTAACCAACGATATGGGACAGGAAACGCTGAATATTGTTTTGAAATTAGTGGAATGCAACGGGCAATCGGTGGCGAAAATCTCCGACACGCACGGTAAAACAATGACCACTAATGACACCTTTTTGGCTTATTTGCGACAAGTTTTTCAAATTCATCAATAATTTTCAGGCAGCATGGAGCGGTGACGGCTCGTCGCCATATTTCAAATACACCACCCATTTCATTGGCGACGAGCCGTCACCGTTCCATTTTTTATTATGTACTGAAAATTTGCCAGAACGCGGCGTCTTGCCGCCGCACCCACGCTTTTAGGCGCGTGGCGCGGAACGGGGCGTTCTTCGTAGTATTGGTTAGACATTTCGGTTGTAGGGGCGGATTTCATATCCGCCCTGTTTGTAGCAAGGGCAGATATAAAATCTGCCCCTACGAACATATCCCAAATCGTGGGCATAGCCCACGCTACGCCGTTGCGATGAAGTGCGGACGGTTCCGAGCCACTAGCCTAAAAGCGTGGGTGCGGCGGCAAGACGCCGCGTTCTGGTAAATCACCACATAAGGAATTTAGATGAATAAAATCATTGCTTTCATTACCACATTATTTTTCATCACGGCTTGCGCTGCCCCTTATGCGCCGCAAGATTTGCCGCAATTATCTACGGAACAAATTTTGTGGTTTCAAGTGGATAAATTGGACGCTGACGGCAATCCCACTCAAACCAGCTTATTAAGCGTTCAAGGCGAAAGCAATGGCGCAACACGTTGGGTGCAAACCGACGCGTTTGGTGTGCCGCAAGCGCGAATGTTGGCACAAGCCAATGGCTGGCAACAAGATGGTTTTGCGCCGCCCAATCGTGAGGCGCGCGCG
Source organism: Simonsiella sp. (assembly GCA_041831015.1). Lineage (GTDB taxonomy): Bacteria > Pseudomonadota > Gammaproteobacteria > Burkholderiales > Neisseriaceae > Simonsiella. The sequence goes on from JBHARQ010000212.1 coordinate 10,511, forward strand.
TTGTTTGTGGCGATGTTTCCGCACATCAAACGCGGTTTCAGGCAGCCTGAAATCTTGCAAACAGACGCCCAACGTTGGAAAATCACGCCCATAGAACAACCAGAGAGCGAATAATGACAGTTTTTCTTCACACGCCAGCCGTGGTGTCTGCTTTGGGGCGCGGTTTGGCTGGGCATATTGAAGCGTTGTTGAATCCGCCCAGCGTGTCGCCGCTCACGCCCAGCCGCGATTGGGTACGCGAACAGACGCGATATTTTGGCGCGGTACACGGCGCATTGCGACCGTTTGCCGACCACATCGCGCCCGAACATCGTAGCCGCAACAATCAATTATTGTGGGACGCCTTGGCGCAAATTGAACCGCACATTCACGCCACCAAACAGCAATTTGGCGCAGAACGCATTGCCGTGATTATGGGAACATCTGTGAGTGGCGCAGATGAAAATTTACCTTTATTCCAACAGTTAGCGGCAACAGGCGAAGTGGGCGACGCGGTTTTTCAGCAACAAATCCAACTGCATTCCGACCCCGCCGATTTTGTGAAACAAACGTATGATTTGCAAGGCGTGGCGTATGGCGTTTCTACTGCTTGCACATCGGGGGCGCGGGCGTTGATGAGCGCGGCGCGGTTGCTCAATTTGGGCGTGTGCGATGCCGTGATTTGTGGCGGCGTGGACACCTTGTCGCGTTTGACGATTAACGGTTTTGCCGCGTTGGAAGTGCTGTCTGATGGGATTGCCAATCCATTTTCGCGTCATCGCAACGGCATTAATATTGGCGAAGCCGCCGCCGCATTTATCGTGAGCCGCGAACCTTTGGGCGAACATTTAGCCTTACTTGGCTATGGTGCCAGCAGCGACGCGTATCACATGTCATCGCCACAACCTGACGGCGTGGGCGCGGCGGCAGCGTTTCAGGCTGCCTTGAATCACGCACAACTGTCTGCCGAACAAATCGGCTGGATTAACCTACACGGCACAGGCACCCGCCACAACGACCAAATGGAAAGCCGCGCCGTTGCCCAAATTTTCGGTTTACACACCCCAGCCACGTCCACCAAACCCTTGACAGGACACACATTGGGCGCAGCAGGTGCATTAGAAGCCGCTTTACTGTGGGGCATTGTTTCACGCCAACACAACCCACACGGCAAACTGCCCGCCCAACTGTGGGACGGCGAACGCGACCCCGACTTACCCGACATCGCCTTAACCCACCCCAACATCCATTGGCAAGACGGACGGCGTATTGGTGCCAGCTCATCATTCGCATTTGGCGGCAACAACGCCGTATTAATCATCGGAGAACACCATGCCTGAATGCCCCATTCTATCGCCAGCCCAACTCTTGCCCCATAGCGGACGCATGATATTACTCGAACGCGTGGTCAGCTACGATGACACCCGACTGCTGGCACAAGCCGAAATTGACGCACAACACATCTTACTCCCCGATGGCGCAAACGCATTGCCCAGCTATCTTGGCGCAGAAATCATGGCGCAAGGCGTGGCGGCGTGGGCGGGCGCACACGCACTAGACAAAGGCGAAAACGTCCGTTTAGGATTTCTGCTCGGAACGCGCAAACTCACATTCAGGCTGCCTGAAATTCCCGTTGGCACAAAATTATGGGTAGAAATCGTCCAATCATGGCAAGACGCGTCAGGCATGGGCGTATTTGATTGCGAACTGCGTTGCCGCGAACCCTTGGGCGACTTACCCGCCAACACCGTCTTAATCAGCGGCGCCATGAACGTGTATAGCCCCAGCAACGAAAACGATTTAGCCCAACTACTGGGGCGCGATGAACCCAACCATTACCGATAATTTGCCAGAACGCGGCGTCTTACCGCCGCACCCACGCTTTTCGGTGGTGGCACGGAACGGCGCGTTCTTCGTAGCACCAGATGGGCATTCGCGCATTTTAAAAAATAACCTTGAAATATCAGTAATCTAGCTTCCTCTCCCTGAGGGAGAGGGTTGGGGAGAGGGCAAAACGTCCACAGATTTCCCTTCCCTATAAAAACAATCAAATTCCTGAAATTTCAAAAACAAACTTTCATTTCCCACTTTCACATTCCCAATACCATGACCCCAAAAACCATTCTTATCACAGGTTCCAACCGAGGCATTGGCAAAGCCGCCGCCTTAAAACTTGCCGCAGACGGCTTTGACATCATCGTCCATTGCCGCAGCCGCCGCGACGAAGCCGAACAAGTTGCCCAACAAATCCAAGCACTAGGACGCAACAGCCGTGTGTTACAATTTGACGTATCCGACCGCGACACCTGCCGCAATATTTTAACCGCCGACGTAGAAACCCACGGCGCATACTATGGCGTGGTACTTAACGCAGGCTTAACCCGCGACAACGCCTTCCCTGCCCTCACCGATGAGGACTGGGACAACGTGTTACGCACCAACCTAGACGGCTTTTACAACGTCCTACACCCCATCATCATGCCCATGATTAGACGGCGAGCTGCAGGACGCATTGTGTGCATAGCGAGCGTATCAGGATTAATCGGCAATCGCGGACAAGTCAATTACAGCGCGTCCAAAGCAGGACTGATTGGTGCCGCCAAAGCCCTTGCCCTAGAATTAGCCAAACGCAAAATCACCGTAAACTGCGTTGCCCCTGGCTTGATTGACACCGATATTTTGGACGAACACGTCCCGATTGACGAAATTCTCAAAATGATACCTGCCCAACGCATGGGTTCGCCCGAAGAAGTCGCCCACGCCATCGCCTTTTTAATGGACGAGCAAGCCGCCTACATTACCCGACAAGTGATTGCGGTAAACGGCGGATTATGCTGATTCAGGCAGCCTTTCGGTGCGCGGCAGCTTAACCACTTCGTCATTCCCGCGTAGAGACGACATATTTTCAGGCTGCATTTAAACATTTTGTCATGTACCCAAAAGCAGCCTGAAAACAACAGATTGATAAATAGGAGAATACATTGAAAACCAAACGAGTGGTCATTACAGGCATTGGCGCATTATCCGCATTTGGGCGCGATTGGGCGAGCGTACAAACCGCGTTTGCCGCCAAACAAAATGCCGTGCGCTACATGCCTGATTATGAAGAATTTACCGAATTAGAAGCCCGATTAGCAGCCCCACTTGCCACACCTTACGCGCCCCCAAAACATTGGACACGCAAACAACTACGCAGCATGGGTTTGGTTGCCCAATACACCGTGGACGCAGCAGAACAAGCACTGACCCAAGCTGGTTTATTGGGCGACGCGTGTATTTTAAATGGCAATATGGGCGTGGCAGCAGGTTCATCATCGGGCAGCCCTGCGGATATTTTAGACGTGGGTTTGCTGCTGTCAAAATTGCCCAATCATTTTAATGCCAACACCTACGTTCGCATGATGCCACATACCACCACCGCCAATGTAGGAATCTTTTTCGGCTTAACAGGGCGCGTGATACCCACTTCCAGCGCGTGTACATCAGGCAGTCAAGGCATTGGCTACGCCTACGAAGCCATTAAATACGGCAAAATTCCCATGA
>JBHARQ010000213.1:0-2812 GCA_041831015.1 Simonsiella sp.
CGGCGGCAATCCCGTTGAGTACGCCTTTAATATTCACATCAACCATCGCATTCCAATTATCCGTTTCGAGCGCAGAAAGTGGTGAATTTGGCATTAAACCGGCATTTAAGAAAATTGCATCTACTTTTCCAAAGGTGGATTTGGCTAACGCCACTAAAGCTTTATTGTCTTCCGGTTTGACCACATCGGTCACGCGATACACGGCTTCGCCACCGGCGTGAGGACTTTTTACCGCAAGAAGAGTGGCTGGATTGGCAAGGGCATCGTGTGCATTTGGATTGTTACCGCAATCCGCAAGCCCCCGCCAAAGTGATTTTATTTCACGGGGTGGGAACAAATGGGCGGCAAATGCAAATGGTGCTGGGGCATTTTTTGGCAACGCAGGGCTATGAAACCATTGCCATTGATATGCCGACTTATGGTATGACCCAAGTTAATCCGAATAAAACCGTCACTTATGATGATTGGATCCAACTCGGCAGCGATTATATTGAGCTGGAAAAACGCAAAGACGACCGCCCGATTTTTCTTTACGGATTAAGTGCCGGCGGTATGGAAACCTATGATGTGGCGGCAAAAAACGGCAAAGTGGCAGGGATTATCGGAATGACTTTTCTCGATCAGCGTAATCCGCTGGTGCGTAAAACCACGGTGCGAAATTGTGTGATTGATCGCATTGGCACGCCGTTAATGCCACTTGCGATCAAACTGGGGCTGGGCGGTCTGAAAATGCCGATGAGTTTGGTGTCTAAAATGTCGGCATTAAGCAATTCAAAAACGGCAATGCAGGCATTTATGCAAGATAGCAGTTCAGCAGCAAACTGGGTAACACTCGCCTTTTTACACAGCTATATGTATCACCAACTTGTCTGTGAACCTGAAATGTTCGATGTTTGCCCGATTTTATTAACCCAACCCGAAGCGGATACTTGGACACCACTTGCCTTGAGCGAGCCGTTTTTGGCACGCATTAAACAGGTTCCCGTGCAAACCGTTTTGCTGCCTGAGGGCGGACATTATCCTGTAGAGGATCGAGCATTATCAGCGTTGCATCAACAGGTCTTACACTTTATTCAACAACAATTAAACAAGGAAATATAATGTTATTTCAACCTTTTACCTTTTCTAACGGCAAAATTGCCAAAAACCGTTTTTTCAAATCCGCAATGGAAGAACAGCTTGCCAAACAAAGCCAACCGACAATACCGTTGGTGCAACTTTATGACACTTGGGCAAAGGGTGGCGCTGGCGTATTGGTGACGGGCAATGTGATGGTTGCTGAAAACGGTAAAGGCTCGATCAACGATGTGGTACTCACAGACGAACGCAGTTTGCCGATTTTGCAACAATGGGCGAAGGCTGGCACGCAAAACGATACTTTGCTGATTATGCAGATTAACCACGCAGGCAAACAGTCACCCAAAGTGTTATCGCCTACTCCTGTTGCACCGAGTGCGGTGGCGTTACAGGGAATGGACGGTTTTATCAATCCGCCCAGAGCCTTAACCGAACCTGAAATTGATACCTTAATTCAGCAATTTACCACCACAGCAAAAATCGCCGAAAAAGCCGGATTTTCGGGCGTGCAAATTCACGCTGCACACGGCTATTTAATCAGTCAATTTTTATCGCCACACCACAACCGCCGTGAAGATAAATGGGGTGGCAGCCTTGAAAATCGTATGCGGTTTTTAGTGGAAATTTACCACGCCATTCGTGCGGTGGTGCCGCCTGAATTTTTGGTCGGCTTAAAACTCAACTCGGCGGATTTCCAAAAAGGCGGTTTTGATGAAACGGACAGCATTCAAGTAGTGCAAAAAATGGCGGAATTAGGCATTGATTTTATTGAGATTTCAGGCGGCAACTATGAAAGCCCCGAAATGCTAACCGCCAAAGCCAGCACGCAAAAACGTGAAGCGTTTTTCTTGGATTATGCCGAAAAAGCCCGTGCCGTCTGCAATGTACCGCTGATTATCACAGGCGGTTTCCGTAGTGAAAACGCAATGAATGAGGCTCTGCAAAGCGGACATCTGGATTTTATCGGCATCGCCCGACCTTTTGCCTTACAACCCGATTTACCAAACCAAATTCAACAAGGCAACTATCAAACCATCGTGACCAACCGCATAAAAACAGGTTTCGCCCCTGTGGATAACAAACTCGGTGCGGTGTTGGAAATGGATTGGTATATGGCACAAATGGCGTTAATCGGCAATGGCAAACAGCCAAACCCGAAACTTTCGCCGTGGAGAGTATTATTCAAAACCCTTTGGGAAAACGGCAAGGCAGGGTTGAGTACGGGGAGAGCTTAGAAAAGTGCGGTCAAATTTTAACGAGTTTTTTGCATTGCAAGATTTTCAGAAAATCTGACCGCTTGTACTTTAAGCGGTTGCGCTAAAATGGGGGAAAATTTTACTCGGAGGATAATGATGACAATGATTCACCCGGAGGCTCTGGCGGTACTGGATTTTTGGTATGACGAGCACCATCGGCAATATTGGTTTGCCAAATCGGAGGCATTTGATAATGAAATCCGCCGGCGTTTTGCCGATACCTTAACACGAGCGGCACAAGGGGAACTGGACGCTTGGCGCAGTACCATTCACGGCAGACTGGCGGAAATTATCGTTTTAGATCAGTTTTCTCGCAATTTGTATCGTGATACGCCGCACGCCTTCGCCCAAGACGGTATGGCGCTGGTATTGGCGCAAACGGCGGTGGCGTTACCTGAATTTGAGTTACTGACAACCGAAGAAAAGCACTGTTTGTTATTGCCTTATATGCATTCCGAATCGGTGTATATTCATGAACA
>JBHARQ010000214.1:0-3917 GCA_041831015.1 Simonsiella sp.
ACGCCGCGTTCTGGCAAATAATCAGTTAATTTGTCATGGTGCAAAGAATTCTTGCCCAATGATTCCAGCTTGCCCAAAAACTAAAAAATATGCAAAAATTCATACTCCTACGCGGACACGAAGGTTCAGGCAAATCTTATTTTGCTCGCCAACAAATTGCTCAATTTCTGCGCGATTACCCCCACGCCGAGATTGTTCATTTAGACAATGATTTGGCATTGACCGATGAGCATGGCGTGTACCATTTTGATTTTGAACGATTTGCCGCCGCCCACCGCGACAACATCGCCCGACAAACCGCCGCCTTTGAATTAGGGCAACGCGAACCGCAACGCGACATTCTCATCATCAACGCCAATCCCAATCAAAAAGCCAAAACTGGTTACGCCCAAATTGAACAAGCGCAAGCACATGGTTTTGCAGTAGAAATTTACCGACTTCATTATTTTTTTGATAATGTCCACGGTGTGCCGCTAGATGATGTCTTGCGTGGCTACGCGCGATTAAACGCCAATCCGATCGCAGGCGAAATCCACATTCCGCCCAACCCAATCATGCCTGAAACGTGGCGAATGCGTTGGCTAGAATTGGGCTATCAATCTTAATCATCTTAATTAAATGAAATCACGAAACCTATGAAAATCATCACTTCTGTTCACAATGAACAACTGAAATTATTGTCTAAATTGTTACAATCTGCCAAACATCGCCGTGAACATCGCGCTACTGTTTTAGAGGGCGTTCATTTGTTAGATGCTTATTTAAATGCAGGTTTTTTGCCCAAGCAGGTGTTTGTTCCCAGCCATCGCGCCACACTCTCTGAATGGGCGCAACAACTGGGCAGGCTACCTGAAGAGCGCATCACATTTGTAGAATCGGGCGCACTCAATAAAATCAGTCAATTAACCGATGCCGAAGAAATCATGACGTGGATTGATTTACCCGATTCAGGCAGCCTGAAAACAAACGGCGATTGCATCGTATTAGAAAATATCCAAGATGCAGGTAATATTGGCACGATATTGCGTAGTGCGGCGGCATCGGGCGTGAAAGAAGTGGTTTTGAGCAAAGGTTGCGCTGACGTGTGGTCGCCCAAAGTATTGCGTGCCGCGATGGGCGCCCATTTTTTATTGAATGTGTTTGAACGCGTGGATTTGACCACATGGCGCGATGATTACCGTGGGCGCGTACTGGCAACCGCATTAACCGAACAAAATAATTTTTCATTATATGACAAACAATTAGATTTAACCCAGCCCACCGCATGGCTATTTGGCAACGAAGGCAACGGCGTGTCGCCCGAATGCCTTGCTCGTGCTGATGCAACGGTCAAAATTCCCATGTTGGGCGCAACCGAATCGTTGAACGTGGCAATGGCAGCAACCATTTGTTTATTTGAACAAATGCGCCAAAGATTGCAATAATTTTGTCAATCAAACCATTTCGGCGTACAATGATTAAATAATATTCAGGCAGCATGAAACTTTAAAATTTCACTCTTGAAAATGATTCAGATTGCCACCACATCACACACCAACTCAATTCTTATGAAGGAAACACACGATGTCAGACGAAAGCCCAATCATCTTTACCGAAGCCTGCTGCGCCAAAGTCGCTGATTTAATTGCAGAAGAAAACAATCCTGATTTAATGCTGCGCGTTTTTGTGAATGGCGGTGGCTGTTCAGGTTTCCAATACGGTTTCACCTTTGACGAAATCAAAAACGATGACGATTTTGAAATTGAAAAAAATGGCTTGAAATTCTTGGTTGACCCGATGAGCTATCAATATTTAATCGGCGCAGAAATTGATTACACCGAAAGTTTGCAAGGTTCACAATTTGTGATTCGCAATCCGAATGCGTTAACCACTTGCGGTTGCGGTTCATCATTCTCGGTATAATGGATTTGTGTAATTTGTATTTTCATTAAAATACAATATTTTATAACTTTCAGGCTGCCTGAAAACGCGTAAATTGCGTTTTCACGCAGCCTTTGTTGGTATATAATAATACGGTTTCCTAATTACCCTTTTATTTCAAATCACAACATGAAAAAAATCATTATCGGCGGTGCCATTCCCGTTGTATTGGCAGCCTTTCTCGGCACACCTTATTATTTCGGTATCAAAGCACAGCAAAGCCTTGAAGAACAACATAAAATTTTAGCAGACACCTTCTTTTTTGATGTGGTGTCGCATCAATACGAACGCGGCTGGTTCAGCTCCAAAGAGACCACCGTCATTCGTTTTCATCCAACTTTATTGGCGAATTTGTCCGAGCAAATGCCAGCCAATATCAAAACCGTTTTGGACAAAGAAATTACCGTGGTTAATCATGTGAAACACGGTTTGTTTGCCGATGGTTTAACCCCTGTTCGCGCATCGGTAACCAGCGAATTCCAATTTGACCCAGAAGTACAAAAAGTCTTGGCGCGTTTTTTCAATGACAAAACGCCCGTTACCGTGAAAAACACCATCTATTTAAGCGGTAGCGGCAAATTAGAAACCAATGTTGCGCCGTTTGAATACGAAGAATTGTCGGGCATCAAATTGGACTGGAAAGGCATGACCAGTCAAATCAATTACCAATCAGGCTTTAGCGAATACACCAGCCAATACAGCGTGCCTTTATTAAAAGCCATTTTGGCAGACAAAGGCGAAATGGTGATTGAAAACGTTGCTATCAACAATACCACCGCCACAGGCAAAACTGGCGTGGATTTGGGTAGCACAGATGTGAAAGTGGACAAATTCAATGTCGCTTGGAAAGAAAACATTGATTACAATATCCGCTTGAATGAATTGGTGAATATGGTTACCGATTTGCAAATTGGCGCGTTTATCAACCCAACAGGCACGATTGCACCGTCTAATATCAGCGTAGAAAAATTAAGCTATCAATCCAAAACCACGGAAAATGTAGAAGGCTTTGTAGATAGCGAAGGTCATTTTATCTTTGATAAATTGCATTATGGCACAGACCAATATGGCCCATTAGATGTCCATATCAGCGCAGAACATTTAGATGGTAAGAGCTTGACTGCATTGAAAAATCGTTGGCAACAAATCGTAACCGAAGATGTACCAGAAGGACAAGCGCAAGACATGATTTTGGAAGCCATTCGCAAAGAAGGCGCAGGCTTATTTACCAATAATCCTGTTTTCAAAATCAAAAAATTTGAATTTATGGCACCATCTGGGCACATCAAAGTCAATGGCGAAGTATTATTCAATGGTTTGAAACAAGATGATTTGAATGATTTCAATACCTTGTTGCAAAAAATGAAAGCCAATGTGAATTTTGATATTTCCAATAAAGTGTTGGAAGAATTCGCGGTCAGCCAAGCGCGTGGTTTGTTTGCCACCGAAGACCCTAACGCTAATTCGGAAGAACCTGACCCGAAAGCGATTGAAGATGTGAACCAAACCATTCGCTTGATGGTTTCAGGTACCATTAATAGTTTGAGTGAAGAAGGCTATTTGAAACAAAGTAACAATGCCATTCAAACCAATGTATTATTGGAAAACAATGAAGTGAAATTAAACGGCAAAGTCTTTACCATTCAATCTGATGATGAAATGTTGGCACACATTGAAGGTGATGACGAAGCGCCTGTTGCTGCGTCTGCTGCAAAATAATTAACATCATAAAAAATAGAAAACACGGTTAATTGATTTTAACCGTGTTTTTTTTTGAGTATATTTTTAAAATTAAAATGAGTAAGGGTTAGTGGTTGATAACATTTCATTTTGTACTTGTTTTTGCATCAAAAATTGTCCACTTCAAGTTAGGTAGCGAAGCTATAGCTAATTCACTTTTAAACCGCTACAGCGTTGGCTCGCCTTGCTTGTACTATTTGTACTATCTGCGGCTCGCCGCCTTGTAGCGATTTATTGTGAATCAGCTATAAAATACT
>JBHARQ010000215.1:0-3439 GCA_041831015.1 Simonsiella sp.
ATGGCATCGGCGGTGGTTTCGCTGGTAAACGTAACCGTATGTTGTCCATTCAAATGGTAAACTGTATGAAAATTGGCTAAAAAATCGCTAAACACTTGCTCAATTTGGGCGCGACCTTTCATATCGGCAAATAATTGTCCGCCAATATAAGTGGTGACTTGCGCGTCTTCGGTAAACAAAGGCATTTGTTCGGCAACCCGTTTTTCATCAGCTAAATTTGAGAATGTATCCACCAAATCTTTTAAGGCTTGGCGTTCAATCAGTTGAGTTGAAAGATTATTTTGCATTTTTTGTTCCTTTGGTTGTTTAGATTTGTGTATTATAAAGTAAGTGAATTATGTTGATTAGTAGGTGAATTGGCATTGTAATGATGAGAAATTTTCATCAATTTGCCAAAATCTAACCGCTTATTTTAAGGTTTTAACGCACCATATTTATAAGATGCTGTTACGCCACCATCAATTAAAATATCGCTACCACTGATATAACTTGCGTTAAACAAAAATTCTGCCAATGCGCCAATTTCATCAGGTGTACCACCACGTTTAGCTGGGGATTTGGCAAGCATATTACGGTAGAATTCGCCTCGTTCTGCGCTGGTTAATTCATCATAAGCCAATGGCGTATAAACAATTCCTGCGCTAATGCAATTAATGCGCGCGCCACGTTCGCCCCATTTCACTGCTTCGGCAATCACACGCAAGGCATTGCCACGTTTAGCGATTTGGTAAGCTTTCAGGCTGTCATCAATCGCTTGCACAAAATCTAATTGCAACAATTCTTCGGCAGGTAATGTCGCCAACGCATCGGCTTGTGCTTGGCTCAATTCGTCCACCGCTAAACGATGGCTGGATTGCGAACCAATCACAACCGCCGAACCACCTTCGGCAATCACTTGCCCAAACTCTTCAAAAACAATAGCTGTACCGTACAAATCCACTTTTAAAATCGCTTGTGCCGAGGCTTGTGATGGCGATAATCCTGCTGTTAAGACTACGCCTTTGACCGCACCTAATTTTTCCGCCTGTTTCGCTAACATTGCGACCGAATGACGATTACTCACATCAACACTAGCTGTACTCACATCAAAACCGCTTTGGCGTAAAATTTGTGCGGTGGCTTCTGCATTTTCCGCTTTAATATCCGCCAATAAAATGGATTTTCCTACACCAATACGGCGGACAATCGCTTGTGCAATCGCACCGCTACCAATGGCAACAATGATTTCTTGATGAGTATTGTTCATTTTTTGCTCCTATTTGAATTAAACTTTGGCAATACCAATACTTTGGCGAATACCTAATTGCTCATTTTGTACCAATTTATCAATAAAATCGGCAATGCTTTTGCGTGAAACGCTATGTCCTTTAAAAGCCTCGCCTTTGTAAGTTAAGGCGTAATCTACTTCCGAACCGTTGGTAAACCACGCAGGGCGTAACAGGGTAAAATCTAAATCCGATTGCTCAATCACTTCAGCGGATTGACGATACGGCTCTAAAATCGCACCGTGATTTTCGCCTGTTTCGCCATAAATTCCCATTGAACTGATAAAAATCAAACGTTTGACTTGATTTTCATTCATCGCTTGTACGATATTCTGCGCCATTGCTTTCAGGTTGCCTGAAAGTCCTGCATAAACCACATCTTGCCCTTTCATCACCGCATTTAATTGTTCGATATTCAACACATCGCCCGTTAAGATTTCCACACGCTCGCCAGCAAATTGGCTGACTGATTGAGCATTGCGAACAAACAGCGTTAAACGGTGTTCAGGGTTTGCCAATAATGTGGGAATAACCTGTTTGGCAAGGCTACCGCTCGCCCCTAAAATTAAGATATTTTTCATTTTGTTTTCCTTGTCGTTGTTTGATGTGGCGTATTATAGAGAAAGAGATTGCATTTGATTAGTGTGGTAATTTAGATTAAAGTGATGAAATAAATTCATTAAATGGATCGCAAAATGAAAGAAAATCTAAATGACTTACGTGCTTTTATTTTAGTCGCTCGCACAGGTAGCTTTACCAAAGCGGCAGCTCAAATGGGTGTGTCGCAATCGGCGTTGAGCCATAGTATTCGGGGCATTGAAGAGCGGTTGAAAATCAAGCTGTTTCATCGCACTACACGCAGTATTTCCACCACCGAAGCGGGCGAACAGCTTTATCAGCGTTTATCGCCGTTGTTTGATGATATTGATAAAGAAGTCAATGAGTTAAGTGCCTTTCGTAATGCGGTCAGCGGTAGTTTGCGGATTAACGGCAACGAACACGTTTTCCGTTATGTGTTGAATGAAAAACTGGCGCAATTTATGCAGGATTATCCCGAAGTGCATTTAGATTTAGTGGCGGAAGATCGTTTTATTGATATTGTGGCGGAGCGGTTTGATGCCGGTATTCGTCTCGGACATAACGTTGCCAAAGATATGATTGCGGTACGGATTTCAGATGATTTGCAAATGTGTACCGTTGCCAGTCCCGACTATTTGGCAAAACACGGCATGCCCAAAACGCCTTATGATTTAACCGAACATCAATGTTTGCTGCATTGTCTGCCTACCACTGGCGGCAATATGGTGTGGGAGTTTCGTGATCCGAAAGCGAAAAAACATATCGTTAAAATCCAACCGCAAGGGCGGTTTAGAACCAATCAAGGTTTTCTGCATAAACGCTATGCGTTGAACGGTTTGGGGATTATTTGGACACCGCAAGATGTTATCGCGCAGGAAATTGCAGACAGCAAGCTAATCCCAATTCTGACTGATTGGGATATGAGCTATGAAGGCTATCACCTTTATTACCCTAACCGTCGCCAGAATTCGCCGTTGTTTAGGGCTTTGGTGGAAGCGTTGAGAGCATAAAAGAGCGGTGGTTTTTGCAAGAGATTTTGCAAAAATAACCGCTTGGCTTTTCAGTCCGCCCCTTTGCTATAATACCCATTCTTATTATCAAGGAGATACTATGCAAGTTTTTAATCCGCAGTCGCTTGTTTGGACGAGAGAACCACAAGCCTATGAAATAACAAAAGATAAAATTACGATTACCACTGCACCGCATACGGATTTGTGGCAACGCACCTATTATCACTTCCAAAATGACAACGCCCCTGTTTTGCAAATGGAAACCGATGAACGCTATTTCAGTTTTGTCGTCAAAACCGATTTTTCAGGCAGTCAGCAACGGTTTGATCAGTGCGGCATTGTGTTGTATTTGGATAGTGAAAACTGGCTTAAAGCGTCCGTTGAATATGAAAATGAGCAATTCCAACATCTTGGCAGCGTGGTAACCAATCACGGCTATTCCGACTGGGCAACGGTGGAAATTGCGGCGGAGATTAAATCAATGTGGTTTCGTTTAAGCCGCCGTGAAAGCGATTATTGCGTAGAATGTTCCTATGACGGCGTGCATTTTCAACAAATGCGGATTTGTCATTTACACAAAGGCGG
>JBHARQ010000216.1:0-11200 GCA_041831015.1 Simonsiella sp.
CATCAAAAAATCGCGCACTTCTGCGTCAAAAATGCTCATCAGGTGTTCAACCTGATTCGCATTTTCTCCTTGAATTGGTCGTTTTTGCTGCAAAATCAAGGTACAAAACGAATTGTCATTAGCCCCTAAAGCGTGGGTGCGGCGGCAAGACGCCGCGTTCTGGTCATTTTTAGGTTGTTTGAAAAGGGAACTTTACTTAAATTAGCCTAGACATTTAAGCAAGCAATGTAAAATTTGTTATAATTCACGCCACAAAAAAATTAGTATTTAAAAATGAAAGCCACACATGGAAAAAATTTGGTTAAATAGTTATGAATCAGGCGTTGCGCATGAAATTGAGCTGTCTCGTTATACATCGATTGTGGACATGATTCAGCAAAGTATTCGTCAATTTCAGCATAAAATTGCGTTTAGTAATACTGTATCGCCTTTTTCTCGTGATTTGACTTATCAGGAAATTGGTGAATTATCTGACCATTTTGCTGCGTATTTGCAAAATGAGTTTAAATTAACAAAAGGCGAGCGTATCGCCATTATGATGCCGAATATTTTGCAATATCCGATTGCGGTATTTGGTGCGCTTAAAGCAGGTTTGGTGGTGGTGAATACGAATCCTTTGTACACGCCACGCGAGCTGGAACATCAGTTAAATGATAGTGGTGCCACCACGATTGTGGTATTGGAAAATTTTGCCAATACATTGGAATTGGTATTGGCTAATACGCAGGTGAAAAATGTGATTGTTGCCAGCATGGGCGATATGTTTGGCACGATTTCAGGCAGCCTGATGAATTTGGTGGTGCGTAAAGTTAAAAAAATGGTACCGAATTATCAAATTGAAGATTCGGTTTCATTTAAAGAAGTGTTGTCGGTGGGCGCAAAGCACACGTTGAAAATTCCTGCTTTGAATCGTGAAGATTTGGCATTTTTGCAATATACGGGCGGTACAACTGGCGTGGCAAAAGGCGCGATGCTGACTCATGGCAATATCATTGCCAATATTATGCAGGCGCGTGAATGGATTAAACGTAAATTGACGGTGGGCGGCGAAACGGTGATTGCGGCATTGCCGTTGTATCATATTTTTGCTTTGACGGTGAATTTGTTGCTGTTTTTTGAAGCTGGGGCGCATGGTGTTTTGATTACCAATCCGCGTGATTTGGATGCGTTTATTCAGGAATTGAAAAAATATCCTGTGAGTGTGTTTATTGGTTTGAATACGCTGTTTAATGGTTTGTTGAATAAGCCTGAATTTCATAAAATTAATTTTGACACATGGCGCATTGCATTAGGCGGTGGCACGGCAACGCAAGAAGCGGTGGCGCAAAAATGGTTTAATGCGACAGGCATTCCCGTAGTAGATGCTTATGGTTTGACGGAAGCCAGCCCCGGTGTGTGTGTGAACCCATTGAATGTCAAAGAATATTCAGGCAGCATTGGTTTGCCATTGCCCAGCACCGAAGTGCAAATTCGTGATGGTCAAGGCAAGGTGTTGGGAATCGGTGAAACGGGTGAATTGTGGATTCGTGGCCCTCAAATCATGAAAGGCTATTGGAATCGCCCCGATGAAACTGAAAAAGTGATTGACCCACAAGGTTGGCTGGAAACAGGCGACATTGCGGTGATGGACGAGCGTGGCTTTCTGAAAATTGTGGATAGAAAGAAAGACTTGATTATTGTGTCAGGTTTTAATGTGTATCCAAATGAGATTGAAGATGTGGTGGCGCATCATCCGAAAGTGCAAGAAGTGGCTTGTATTGGCGTGAAAAGCGACAAAACAGGCGAAGCATTGAAATTATTTGTGGTAAAAAAAGATGCGTCTTTAACCAAAGATGAATTGATTGAATATTGTCGTACGCAATTAACAGGTTATAAGGTGCCACGTGATATTGAATTCCGTGATGAATTACCGAAATCCAATGTTGGCAAAATTTTGCGCCGTGAATTGCGTAATCAATAAATGAATATTCAGGCAGCTTGAAATCATGCGATGGATTTTCAGGCAGCCTGAATTTTGTATTTCATTGTTTTTACAAATTAATTTATCAGTTAATTTGGTAATATGTATCTGAATACATATTTTTACTCAAAAAGCAATACAGTTTACAAAAAAAGTGCTAGAATGCAACACTTGCCTAAAACTAAAATAAGAACAATAGAAATAGATATGAAAAGGAAATGAATATGACCCCTGCTTTTGCATTACCCATTCCAAGTGGACACGGTAGCTTGGAACAATACATTCATACGGTAAACAGTATTCCCATGCTCAGCTTGGAAGAAGAAACGATACTGGCAGAACGACAATTAAAAGGCGATATTGAAGCGGCAAAACAATTGATTTTGTCGCATTTGCGCGTGGTGGTTTCCATTGCGCGTGGCTATGATGGCTATGGTTTGAATCAAGCCGATTTGATTCAAGAAGGCAATATTGGCTTGATGAAAGCCGTTAAACGTTTTGAACCGAATCATGGCGCACGTTTGTTTTCATTTGCGGTGCATTGGATTAAGGCGGAAATTCACGAATTTATTTTGCGTAACTGGCGTTTGGTACGCATTGCCACCACCAAACCGCAGCGTAAATTATTTTTTAATTTGCGGAGTATGCGTAAAAGTTTGAACGCGTTGTCGCCAAAAGAAGCGCAAGCGATTGCCGATGATTTGGGCGTGAAATTGTCTGAAGTGATGGAAATGGAACAGCGCATGACAGGCAATGATGTGGCACTGCTGGCTGAAAATGATGATGACAGCGACAACACATTTTCCCCGATTGATTGGCTTGCCGACCACGACAGCGAACCCAGCCAACAGCTTGCCAAACAAGCGCATTATGCGTTACAAACCGATGGTTTACAAAACGCTTTGGCGCAATTAGACGACCGCAGTCGCCGTATTGTGGAAAGCCGTTGGTTGGCAGATGATGGCGGTTTGACCTTGCATGAATTGGCGGCTGAATATGGCGTGTCCGCCGAACGCATTCGCCAAATTGAAGCCAAAGCCATGGAAAAATTACGCGGCTATTTGGCTGATGAAGCGGATAATATGGAAGCATAATGTTCAAAAAATAATTCAGGCTGCCTGAAAAAAGGGTTGAACGATGGTTTAACACATTTTCAGGCAGCCTTTTTATGTTTATGATATGATTGGTTTCATTCCATTTTATAGTATAATTATTCAAATTTGAAAAATCAGAAATAGGATTTATCCATGAGCTGGCTAGACAAAATTCTTCCCCCAAAAATCAAACGTGAACCCAGTTCCCAATCCGCCGTCCCCGAAGGTTTGTGGAGCAAATGCCCATCTTGCGCGGCGACTTTGTACACCACCGAATTGGTGCAAAATGCACACGTTTGCCCAAAATGCAATCATCACAACGCATTATCGGCGCGTGAACGTTTAAATTTATTGTTAGATGAAAACAACCGCGAAGAAATCGGCGAAAATGTCAAACCCATTGATATTTTAAAATTTAAAGACAGCAAAAAATACCCCGACCGCCTGTCTGCCGCTCGCAAAACCACAGGCGAAGACGATGCGATTGTGGTGATGAAAGGCGAAATGAATGGTTTGCCTGTTGTGATTGCGGCGTTTGAATTTCGCTTTATTGGCGGTTCTATGGGTTCGGTGGTGGGTGAGCGTTTTGTGCAAGGCGTACGCCGTGCGGTGGCTGACCATTGTGCGTTTATTTGCGTGGCGGCATCAGGTGGTGCGCGAATGCAAGAAGGCTTAAACTCATTGATGCAAATGACCAAAACCAGCGCAGCATTGCATTTATTAAGCGAAAAACATTTGCCATTTATTTCGGTTTTGACCGACCCAACAATGGGTGGCGTGTCAGCCAGTTTCGCATTTTTAGGCGATGTGGTGTTGGCAGAGCCTAACGCATTGATTGGCTTTGCAGGCCCACGCGTGATTGAACAAACGGTACGCGAAACGCTGCCCGAAGGTTTCCAACGTGCTGAATTTTTATTGGAAAAAGGCGCGATTGACCAAATCGTTGATCGCCGTGAAATGAAACAGCGTTTAACCGATTTGATTACACTCTTGCGCCGCCAAGAGCATATTGTGCCGACTAAAGAAGAAGTTGAGACAGCAGCGTCTTAGAACCTGTATTCATAGCCAACGCGAAATGGATTTTTGTCCCAGTTGGTGCGGATGCAAGGCGATTTTCATGTCAATAGCGTTCCTATTGATATGAAAATGAACGCAGCAGGGGTGCCAAATGGGGCAAAAAGCCATCGTGTTTGGCTGTGAATACAGGTTCTTAAACTTTCAAAACAGAGCAGGCAGCCTGAAAAGCGTCCATTTGGATTTTCAGGCTGCCTGTTTCAATAATTTGAATGTTTTCGCGGCGTCTTGCCGCCGCACCCACGCTTTAGGGCGGTGGCTCGGAATGGTTTGTTCTTCGTAGTTCAAAATGTAGCGTGGGCTTTGCCCACGATGACAGGCAGCCTGAAAGGACTACGCGTCCAGCGAATGCTACGAAGAACGCACCTGTCCGTGCCGCAACCTAAAAGCGTGGGTGCGGCGGCAAGACGCCGCGTTCTGGCAAATATTCAGGCAGCCTGAATATTATCATCAATCAGGACGATACGCCCATTGTTTCGTTTTAAAATCATAAACATGCTCGTCAAACATCATCACATTATCACGATACATTAAATGCGCTTCATTTTTCGTTTCGGGCGTATTCCCGCGCCAATAAAGCATTCTTCGCGGTAAATTCAATGTATCGCGTGGCGGATATTCACCGTGCTTGGCGTGATATTGTTCAATCTGTTGCACGATTTGATTGGCTTGTTCGCGCATGGTATATGCATAATTTTGATGAATAAAATACAAATTCGCCCACAGTACGCACCAAGCCACAAAACGAACCGCAAATAACCACCATTGCTTGTTTTTGGCAACAGAAAATACATTAACAAACGTGTACAACAGCCAAATACCAAACGAAACCCATGCCGTCAAACCCGCGCCGTAACCCGATGATAAATAAAACACCAATGTAATCAATGCCAATGTTGTGGCAAGTGAGCGAAATATGATTTTATTCATAATGTTATGCTTTTCAGGCTGCCTGAAAACTTATTTTCAATTATTTTTGTAAACGCGCAATATCGGGCGTTGCCACGCGCACATCGGTATTTTGTGCGCGATGTCGTAAGGCATGGTCAATCAGCACGAGAGCCAACATCGCTTCTGCAATCGGTGCTGCGCGTAAACCCACGCAAGGGTCATGACGACCGTGTGTGGCGATTTCCACCGCATTGCCCTGAATGTCAATTGACTGACGCGGTGTAGCAATTGAACTCGTTGGTTTGATAGCGAAATTCGCAGTAATGGTTTGCCCTGTGGAAATGCCGCCCAAAATGCCGCCTGCGTG
Source organism: Simonsiella sp. (assembly GCA_041831015.1). Taxonomy (GTDB): domain Bacteria; phylum Pseudomonadota; class Gammaproteobacteria; order Burkholderiales; family Neisseriaceae; genus Simonsiella. The sequence continues at coordinate 5,387 of JBHARQ010000216.1, forward strand.
ATTGGATTTGAAACCTGTCGGCGTGAGTTCATCGCCATGTACGCTGCCACGTTGCGCCACCACGTCAAAACCATCGCCAATTTCCACGCCTTTCACGGCATTAATGGACATCAGCGCATAGGCGATTTCTGCGTCCAAGCGGTCAAACACAGGCTCACCCAAACCCACAGGCACGTTTCGCGCTTCAATGTGCAATTTCGCGCCCACGCTGTCCAATGATTTGCGAACGCTGTCCATATAGTTTTCTAATTCAGCGATTTGCGATTGGTTGGCAGCGAAAAATGGGTTTTGTGAAATGTATGCTTCGCTTTCAAAGGTAATGGCTTTTTCGCCCACTTGGGTTACCCAGCACACGATTTCTGTGCCAAATTGTTCGCGCAACCATTTTTTCGCCACCGCACCAGCAGCCACACGTGCTGCGGTTTCACGCGCAGACGAGCGACCGCCACCGCGATAATCGCGTGTGCCGTATTTGTGCCAATAAGTGTAATCCGCGTGTCCGGGGCGGAATTGTTGGGCGATGTTGCCGTAATCTTTGCTGCGTTGGTCGGTGTTGCGGATTAACAGCGCAATCGGTGTGCCTGTGGTTTTGCCTTCAAACACGCCCGACAAGATTTCCACTTCGTCCGCTTCTCTGCGCTGCGTAACGTGGCGACTGGTACCCGGTTTGCGGCGGTCAAGGTCGTGCTGAATGTCTTGTGCGCTCAACGCCAAATTCGGAGGGCAACCGTCAATAATACAGCCCAAACCCACGCCATGACTTTCGCCAAAAGTGGTTACGGTAAACATTTGTCCAATCGTATTGCCAGCCATCGTCTGATTCCTTGTGTGTAAAATGGCGGAAATTTTAGCATATTCAAATCAAATCAGGCTGAAACCTTTGCAAAATCAGCTCCCACAATGAATATAGCTAATTCACTTTTAAATCGCTACAGCGTTGGCTCGCCTTGCTGTACTACTTGTACTATCTGCGGCTCGCCGCCTTGTAGCGATTTAAAATTAAATCAGCTATATAACCCCAAAATATCGTTTACAAGCTAATTATCCAATATCTCTCTAATTTGAAGATGTATATAACTTGGAAAGTAATAAATGACAGGGGCTAATGACAAGGAAATGATGTCATTAGCCCCTTAAATTTAATTCTATTGATTTTCAGGCAGCCTGAAATTACATCGGATAAATAAATCGTTCAATTTCTTCCAATGAAATCAATGGCGTTGCACCGTGTTTAGATGCCACCAAACCGCCCAAGGCGCAAGCAAAGGTAATCGCTTCTTTCGGGTCGGCGCGGTTAAGCAATTTGTAAATCAATGCACCCAAAAAGCTGTCGCCTGCGCCTACGGTGTCGGCAACTTTCACGCGGAAACCGCTGTGATGTACAAATTGGTCGTTTTGGAACAACACCGCGCCGTGATTGCCCAAGGTAACACACACGATTTTCGCGCCTGTTAATTCAGAAATAAAGCGAATATTTTGTTCTACGGAATGGTATTTTGAACCCAGTAATTCGGCGATTAATTGCAATTCATCGTCATTGAGTTTGAGCATATTGGCGCGTTTCATCAAATCCAGCAATAATTCTGATGAATAGAATGGCTCGCGCAAATTCACATCAAAAATTTTAAATTTTGCCACTTCCAAATAGCGATGCAATGATGCCAATGACACAGGGTCGCGCACCGACAAGCTGCCAAATACAAAAGCATCCGATTCAGCCACGCGTTGCAACGATGCTTCATCAACCGCGATTCTGTCCCAAGCGCACGGGTAAACAATTTCGTAGGTAGCACAACCTTTATCATCTAAAGACACTTTAACCAAGCTGGTGGCTTGTTCTTTATCGGTTTGGATAAAGTCGGTTTTCACTTTTTTGTCAGCCACTTGACGTTTGATTTCCACACCGTCCGCATCATCGCCACAACGGCTGATGATGGCAGCATCCGCGCCTAAATTACTCAATCGCACCATCACATTCAGCGGCGCACCGCCCAATACTTTGCCGCTGTCAAAATCGTCCCATAGGACTTCGCCGAAACTGGTTACTTTCATTTGGTTTTTCCTTGATTTTTTGGGAATAAAGGGTTTTCAGGCAGCCTGCACGGTGTGTTCAGGACGACACACTTTTAAAATGCACATGGCGAATGCCTGAATCATTTGTGAAGCGGTACGATTATGTGGCAAATTTGAATAACTCGCAATAGAAGATGCGCGAAAGATTGCAGTAAATCAAAACGCTGCATTTGGGCTGAAGTTTATCTTGTGTTATCATTGGTTTGTTTATATTTATCAGGAAAAATCATGTTGAATTTATATCAAATCAAACCAAAATTTCAAGCGATGTTACGTCCCATCGCACAAAAACTAGCAGCACAAGGCGTTACCGCCAATCAAATAACCCTTTTGGCGATGGCATTATCCATTGTTATTGGTGGATTACTAACCATTTTTACACAAACAACTTGGCTATTTTGGCTATTACCCATCGTGTTATTCATCCGCATGGCATTAAACGCATTAGATGGCATCTTGGCGCAAGAATTTATGCAAGAATCAGCACTCGGCGGTTATTTAAATGAAGTGGGCGATGTTGTATCCGATGCCGCATTATATTTACCATTTGCATGGATTTTGGGTGGTTTCCAAATTGGCTTGTTTATCTGGTTGGCGGCTTTGACTGAAATCTTTGGCTTATTGGGCAAAATTCACGGGTTCAACGGTCGGCGTTACGATGGCGTGATGGGCAAACCCGAACGGGCATTATTATTTAGCGTATTAGCCATTTGGTACGCACTTTCAGGCAGCCTGAATGCGTGGGCAAATACATTAGTGTGGTTGGCAATATTAGCAATGATTTGGACATGTTGGCTGCGTTTACAAAACGGCTTGAGCGCACACTCATCAAATTAACCATTTTTTTTAAAGAGTGAACGCGGCGTCTTGCCGCCGCACCCACGCTTTCGGTGAGTGGCACGCACACGTCCGCACTTCATCGCAACTGATGGATTTGGCTTACTTTTTTAAAAAGTAAGTCGCTCACGCGGCGACAGAGCGCAAAACTTTTAAATTTTCCCACGTCAAAATTGTTGTCGCCCCAAAAGCAGCCTGCCCCCATTTCAAAAACAAGGATTTAATCATGCAAACCAATGAAACCACACACCATTTTACCGCCAAAGACGGCACCCCCATTTTCTATCGCCACCGCCCAGCAACCAATGGTAGCACCGAACGCGCCATCGTCCTACTCCATCGCGGACACGAACACTCCGAACGCATGATGTACGTTCACGAAGAACTGCGTCTAGACGATTTCGCCTGTTTCGCATGGGACGCGCGTGGACACGGACACACATCAGGCGAACGCGGCGATAGCCCCAGCGTTGCCACCACCGTCAATGATTTAGACCAATTCATCAAACACATACAACGCGAGCACGGCATCGCCCCCGAAAACATTTGCGTGATTGCCCAAAGTGTTGGTGCCGTGATTGCAGCAGGCTGGCTGAATGATTACGCGCCCAAAATTCGCTGCGCCATTTTGGCTGCACCCGCGTTTCAAGTTAAACTATATGTACCGTTTGCCGATGCAGGCTTACGTTTACTCCATCGCATTCGCGGTAATTTCTTTGTAAACAGCTATGTAAAAGCCCATTATTTGACCCATGACCGTGCGCGTCAATACAGCTACACCACCGACCCCATGATTGCGCCAGCCATTTCCGTGCGCGTTTTGCTGGGATTGCGTGATTTGGGCAAACGCTTGGTGCAAAACGCCCACCAAATTACCACCCCCATTCAAATGCTGATTTCAGGCAGCGATTTTGTCGTCCACAGTCAGCCACAACATAATTTTTACAACCAGTTGGGCAGTCACACCAAAGAACGCCATATTTTCAAAGACTTTTATCACGACACACTAGGCGAAAGACAACGCGAAGACGCATTTATCCAAATGCGCCGATTCATCCGCGAACGATTTGACGCACCCTTACAAACCATTGACGTTACCCAAAACCACCTTGCCAGCGAATCACGCCGCGAAGCCGACCGTTTGGCGACGCCCTTGCCCTGCTGCTCATGGCGCGGTCTGTACTGGGCAACCGTACGCGCAGCCATCCAATTTGGCGCAAAATTCAGCGAAGGTTTACGCATTGGCTGCGAAACAGGATTTGATTCAGGCAGCACATTAGATTACGTCTATCAAAATCAACCACGCGGCACCAACCGATTCGGCGTATTCATTGACAAAATTTATCTCAATGCGATTGGTTGGCGCGGCATTCGTCAGCGAAAAGCCCATTTAAAACAAGCCATTCACACCGCAATAGACAAATTACACAGCGCAAGAAAAAAAGTACATATTTTAGACATTGCCGCAGGACACGGACGATACGTTTTAGACGCGCTGCCCAATGACAAGCTGCCTGAAAGCGTCCGTTTACGCGATTACAGCCCAATCAATGTGGCGGCAGGACAAGCCATGATTGCCGAACGCGGTTTAGAACAACTGATTTCATTTGAACAAGCCGATGCCTTCAACCCCGACAATTACAAAAAATTAAAACCCAAACCCACATTAGGCATCGTATCGGGGCTGCATGAATTATTTGCGGATAATGATTTGGTGTTGAAATCACTGAAAGGTTTTGGCGAAGCGATTGGCAAAGGCGGCTATTTGATTTACACCAACCAGCCGCACCATCCCCAACTGGAACTCATCGCCCGCGCCCTCACCAGCCACAAAGATGGCAGCCCAAATTGGGTGATGCGCCGCCGCAGCCAGCAGGAAATGGATATGCTGGTTGAAAAAGCAGGTTTCCACAAAATCCAGCAATGGATTGATGATGATGGTATTTTTACCGTGAGTTTAGCGGTTAAGGGCGCGGAAAGCGCGGCTTTAATGGAATCTGAATAAAGATAGCTGAATATTCACCAGAACGCGGCGTCTTGCCGCCGCACCCACGCTTTAGGGCGGTGGCACGGAATGGCACGTTCTTCGTAGAGGCGGATTTCACATCCGCCCTTTCTTTTGCATCAAATTTAGATAAATAAATTCAACACAAAACACACCGAACGCGTTGCAACCGTTTCAAACAACCTTTTTGTGTTAATATAAGTTAATCTCTTCGTTCCATCACATTGATTTAAAGGCTATTGAAAAATGAAAAACTACCAAGCTCCCGACCAAAACGGCTTTTTTGGCGAACACGGTGGCGTGTTTGTTTCCGAAACCTTAATTCCAGCCTTGCAAGAATTGGCTGATGCCTACAACCAAGCCAAAAACGACCCTGAATTTTGGGCAGAATTTCGCCGCGATTTGAAACACTATGTCGGTCGCCCTAGCCCTGTGTATCACGCGGAACGCTTGTCTGCCCATTTAGGTGGCGCACAAATTTGGCTCAAACGCGAAGATTTGAACCACACAGGCGCACACAAAGTCAATAACACCATCGGACAAGCCCTGCTCGCCAAACGCATGGGCAAAAAACGCGTCATCGCTGAAACAGGCGCAGGACAACACGGTGTCGCCAGCGCGACTGTGGCAGCGCGTTTTGGTATGGAATGCCACGTTTATATGGGCGCGGACGACATTCAACGCCAAGCCCCCAACGTATTCCGCATGAAATTATTGGGCGCAAATGTGGTGGGCGTGGACAGCGGCAGCCGTACACTCAAAGACGCGATGAACGAAGCCATGCGTGAATGGGTAGCGCGTGTGGACGACACGTTTTACATCATCGGCACGGCAGCAGGCCCTGCGCCTTATCCCGAAATGGTGCGCGATTTTCAATGCGTGATTGGCAACGAAGCCAA
>JBHARQ010000217.1:0-5982 GCA_041831015.1 Simonsiella sp.
ATAAGTCCAAGCCATAATCTCGCTATCATCGCCACTTTCATAGAAAGCAGAAAGCAAGGTATTCCATTGTTCTAATTGCATTTCATTGATATTCAGCACACCGCAACCCGACAAAATCAGTTGATAATTGGCGCAAATAATCGCGGTGCGTTTGTTGCCGTCCCAGAATCATTGCGCGCTTATCATGTGATACATGGTTTTTAAAGCGCGGTAAGTCATGGATTGGGGCAGTTGGGCGATTTCGGCAAAGGTTTGTTCTACTTGGTGGCGTTCGGGAATGGGCGGAACGTAGCCCACGCCACTAATGCCCACCTTGCCTGTTCGCAATTCACCCCATGCTAAACTTTCATTGTACGCCACAAAGCCATTGATTTTGCAAGCAAACGATAAATCAAACGGCACATCAGATTTCAGCGCAAATTGCCACGCATTTTTCAAATTCAAAATCACTTGTACATCATCGGTAGAAACACCGCTCACGCTCATGCCGTCTACAATGGTTTTGGTTTGCGGAAAGGTGGTGTTCACATTCTCCAAACGCGAAATGCTGTGAATCATTTCTACGATGTTTTTCTTGGCAAGAAATCGGTTTTGAGCAAGTGTGAGTTGAAATTTATCGCGCATATTCATTACCTAAAAAAAAACACGCGCCACAATTTGTGTTAAATTGTGTGAACGTGCTTTCGGTTTTGCGGTGTAGGAAAGCAAGCTATTTTAAGCGAAACGGCGTGATACTTCAAGACTTGACTTGACATAAATTAACCATTCAGGCTGCCTGAAAGGTTTGTGTAGATTATTATTTTATGAGGAAAATCAAATATGTTTACTGATACACATTGTCATCTCGCTGCCGAACCGTTGGCAAGCAGGCTGCCTGAAATCATGTTTGCAGCTCAACAAGCTGGGGTGTCGGGCGTCATTGTGCCAGCAACGCAACCATCTGATTGGCAATCGGTTTTGGATTTGCAGGGTCAAACATGGGTTCGGGCGGTGGCAGTAGGGGTGCATCCGTGGTTTGCAGGGTGTGATGATGATTTTGTTGATTTATTAGCTGATGTATTGCGACATCATGTTGATGCGTGGGTGGGTGAGATTGGCTTGGATGCGTTGGTGGATGTGCCGTTTGAGCGGCAGCAATGGGTTTTGGCGCAACAACTGGAATTAGCACATTTTTTTCAGCGTCCTGTGATTGTGCATAATGTTCGCAGCACGGCAGCATTGGTGGCGGTGTTGAAACGGTATGATTTGCCACGCGGTGGGATTGTACATGCGTTTTCAGGCAGCGTGGAGGAAGCAAAGGTTTTGATTAAATTGGGTTTTAAGATTGGAATTGGCAGTTTATTGTTGAATCCAAAGGCGAAAAAGGTGCAGCGTTTGGCGGCAGAATTGCCGTTATCGGCTTTGGTATTGGAAACGGATAGTCCGTATATGTTGCCAAATGCGGTAAATACGCCTGCAAATGTTGTTAAAATTGCGGAAATGGTGGCTGAAAGTCGTGGTTTATCGTTGGAGGCTTTGTCGGTGTTGCTGGAGGAAAATTTGGTAACGTTGGGTGTGTAAGTAGTGTTGGGCTATGAAGTGCAAATGGATTCGTGCCAGCAGCCTAAAAGAGTGGGTGTGGCGGCGATACGCCACGTTCATGGCATTCAGATAAGTTGTTTTGGAACTGGCTTGTAAAATTTTTTTGTGATGAGAGCGGTTTAGGTTACAATCACGCTTGTTTGTTTTGAATTATTCAGGCAGCCTGAAACATTAAAATTATTTTTTTGAGATTGAATCTTGCCATCATGAACATGAAACGTTTGATTTTACCTTTTTCTTTGCTTGCCAGCGTGAGTGCGATGGCTCAAACCGCATCAACCGATGTCGCAGCGTGTTTGACCATTGCCGATAATCATGCTCGTTTGGCATGTTATGACCGTGTCGCCAACACCACCACCAGCCGCGATGTATTAGATTTGGAAAAAACGCTGGAAGTCAGCCGCGATACCAAATCCGCTCAAGTGGTGATGACCGAACAAGTGGGCGTGAAACATTTAAAGACACCGTTGAGTGAATTGTATGATTTAGATGAAAACAGCGAGAGCGGTTTGCTGACGGTGCGCGAGCATAATGCCATGTATATGATGCCGCTTTGGTATAACACCAGCCCCAATCGTTATCCCACTAGCCCGTCTCGCGGTATCACCAACAATGACATTCAGTCCAAACAGAAACATTTGGAAGGTAAATTCCAGTTTTCATTTAAAACCAAAGTGATGCAGGATTTATTCAAAACCAAAGCGGATTTATGGTTGGGCTACACGCAGCAATCTAATTGGCAAATGTATAACTGGGGCGATGATTCCGCACCGTTCCGCAACAATGATTATCAACCCGAAATTTTCTTGACGCAGCCTGTGAAAGCGGATTTGCCGTGGGGTGGTAAATTGCGGATGTTAGGTGCGGGTTTTGTGCATCATTCTAATGGACAAAGTCAGCCTGCATCGCGTTCATGGAATCGTATTTATGCGATGGCGGGCATGGAATGGGGTAAATTGACGGTTATGCCACGCGTGTGGGCACGAGTTGACCCGTCTAAAGCCAGCAAAGATGATAATTCGGATATTACCGATTATATGGGTTATGGTGATTTGAAAATGTCATATCAATTAAATGATAAGAGCAATATTTCCAGCACCATGCGCTACAACCCATTCCATAATAAAGGCGCGATACAAGTGGATTACACCTTCCCAATTAAAGGTAAATTGAAAGGGGTGGTACAAGGTTTCCATGGCTATGGCGAGAATTTATTAGATTACAATCACAAGCAAACGGGCATCGGTGTTGGTTTGATGTTCCAAGGTTGGGATGGTATGTAATTATTGATTTATCAATGATTTTCAGGCAGCCACGCAATTTCAGGCTGCCTGAAAATATTGGTACAGTCGTTTTGAAATGACCACACTATGACAGACAATTTATACATTGGCATCATGTCAGGCACCAGCATGGACGGCGCGGATGCCGTGCTGATTCGCATGAATGGCGCAACTTGGGGCGCGGCAATCGCGCACACATTTGTCCCCTTTTCAGACAGCCTGAAAACACAATTACTTGATTTACAAAATATTGGCGAAAACGAATTACATCGCAGCCAAATGCTGGCAATCCAATTAGCCGAATTATATGCCGATTTAGTCAAACAACTGTTAGCACAACAACAACTGTCGCCCCAACACATTCGCGCCATTGGCTGCCACGGACAAACCGTCCGCCACGCCCCCGAATCAGGCTACAGCATCCAACTGTGTAACCTTGCCGTACTCGCGGAAAAAACAGGCATATTCACCGTAGGCGATTTCCGCAGCCGCGATTTAGCAGCAGGCGGACAAGGTGCGCCACTCGTACCCGCATTCCATCAAGCCCTGTTTTCACACCCCACCGAAACACGCGTGGTGTTAAACATCGGCGGCATTGCCAACATCAGCATCTTGCCACCCAATGGCGCAGCATTTGGCTTTGACACAGGCGCAGGCAATATGCTCATGGACGCATGGACGCAGCACATCTGGTCTCAACCCTATGATAAAAATGGCGAATTAGCCGCCAAAGGGCGCGTATTACCCGATTTATTGACAGCCTTGTGCGCCCACCCCTATTTTAAATTGCCCTATCCCAAAAGCACGGGGCGCGAACTCTTCTCACTCACATGGCTGCGTAACTACTTGACAGGAGCAGAAAATCCACACGACGTCCTACGCACACTGGCAGCATTTACCGCCCAAACCATCGCAGACGCCATTGAACACGCCGCGCCAACCGCCCAAAACCTATTTGTCTGCGGCGGCGGCATTGCCAACGACACCCTTTCAGGCTGCCTGAAACAAATATTATCCCCAAAAAACATCAACCTACACAGCACCGCCGCCTTACAACTCGACCCACAATGGGTTGAGGCAGCCGCATTTGCATGGCTGGCGGCGTGCTGGTGTGAACAAGTGCCAAGCAATCCCCCAGCCGCCACAGGCGCACGGCGAGCCGTGGTGCTAGGCGCAGGACATTTTGCCTAATTTGCCAGAACGCGGCGTCTTGCCGCCGCACCCACGCTTTAGGCTGGTGGCACGAAACCGCTCGCACTCCATGATTAACCCCAATTTTTAACCCCTTATTTTGAAACAAAAAATGAAAATCATCCATACCATCAAAGAATTACGCGAATGGCGCAAAACAGCAAACAGCGTCGCATTTGTACCCACCATGGGCAATTTACACGAAGGACACCTCTCACTGGTGGCGCAAGCCCAACGTGAGGCGGAACAAGTCGTGGTCAGCATCTTTGTCAATCGCCTACAATTTGGGCAAGGCGAAGACTTTGACCGCTATCCACGCACCTTACAACAAGACGCAGACAAATTAAAAAACGCAGGTGTTGCCGTCTTATTTGCGCCCGATGAACGCGAACTGTACCCCAATGTAACCCAACAATACCAAGTAGAACCGCCTCATTTACAAAACGAATTATGTGGCGCATTCCGTCCCAACCATTTTCGTGGCGTGGCAACGGTCGTGGCAAAATTATTCAATATTGTTCAAGCCGATGTGGCGTGTTTTGGCAAAAAAGATTATCAGCAACTCGCCATTATCAAAGGCATGGTCGATGATTTGAATATGCCTGTTCGGATTGTGCCTGTGGACACAGGTCGGGCGGCGGACGGTTTGGCATTGTCCAGCCGCAACCAATATTTATCGCCAACGGAGCGAGCAGAAGCCCCACGTTTGTATCAACAATTACAATGGGTTGTCGCACAAGTACAAGCAGGCAATCAAAATTATGCAGCTTTAGAACAAACCGTACGCGATGAATTAACCGCACATGGCTGGAATGTAGATTATGTGGAAATTCGTGAAGCAGGCAGCCTGAACGTAGCGCGATTGGGCGATGAGCAATTAGTGGTATTGGCAGCCGCGCGATTAGGCACAACACGCTTAATTGACAATTTAGAATTTCAGGCAGCCTGAAAATGAAATTACCCATATTATTGATGCTGATTTCATTGAATTTAGCGGCTTGTGCCAATACACAAACCACGCTTTCGCCACGCCCCAACACTTGGGCGCAATCCGTAAACCGCGATGCCAATTTGTACCGCGTGGACGAAAAACTATATCGCAGCGAACAACTTATTGACGCCGACCGCGATGTGATTCAAGCCAACCAAATTCGCAGCATCATCAACTTGCGCTATTTTGACCGCGATGACGATGCCAAAGTCTTTGCCAATTCATCAATTAAATTGATTAATCAGCCCTTATTGGCGTGGAATGTCTCCGCAAAAGATTTGGCGGCGGCATTGCATCAAATTGAGCAACATCAAAAAGATGGCGCGGTTTTGGTACATTGTTATCATGGTGCAGACCGCACGGGAATTGTGGTGGCATTTTACCGCATGGTGTTTCAAAATTGGTCGCTGACCGATGCCAAAGCCGAAATGATGAATGGCGGATTTGGTTATCACAGCATTTGGAAAAATTTGGAACATCTGTTTACCGAATCCACGCTCAATGAAGTGAAAATGGAATTGACGAAATTGCGACAAACGGATTAAATCTATTTCAGGCAGCCTGAAAATCAATTAATCACTTGCTTGATTTTCGGGGGGAAATAGCGTCTTTTTACCAACTTTTTTGTTTTTTTAAGGAATTGATAATGGCAGTACCGCGCTCATTTGGTCAGCATATTTTAACCACACGCAAATCGTATAAATTGATGATTTTTTGGTTTGCTTTTTTTGCTTTGCCTAATTTAATTATGTTGGAGTCATGGGCGGAAAGCAAAAATAATGATTTGTTGTTTTTTATCTTTTTGCTGTGGTCGCCTGCCTTTTATATGTTGGCAGACCGCTTACGTTCACGTTTGCACGTTTACGAAAATGGCTTGATTTACCAATCGTTGTTTGGCACAAAAACCGTTGCATTTAAGCCCAATATGCAGATGTA
>JBHARQ010000218.1:0-4985 GCA_041831015.1 Simonsiella sp.
AAAGGTAGTGCCATTCAATTATCGCTTGATTTTACTGATGACGTGGCGGAAGCCGAATATTTACGCGACCATCAAGAACAAGCTGCCTAACACTGATTGCATAACCCACCGCCCACGCCCACCGCGTGGGCTTTAAAATACATTTTTAACCGATTTAGTTAAATATCGGTTTAAAAATATTTGACATCATGCAAAATAAAGTTTACTATTGAGAGTATTGAACACTAGGAGTAATGAAATGGCAATCACCGCCTTTGGAAAAGCAGTACGCAAAGCGCGAATAGATACCGATGAAACCATGGTATCTATGGCTGAAACTTTGGGCGTATCTGTTGCTTTTTTAAGCTCATTGGAAAATGGGCGTAAAAAAATCCCGACTGAATGGGTTGAAAAAATTGGTCGCTTTTTTGCTGAACGTGGGAAAGTGATTAAAAACTTGCAAAATTTAGCCGATGTTTCAAATGAAAATGTAGCAATTGACAATTTACCATTTGAACATCAAATGTTGATTTCACATTTTGCCAAAACCCGACTTTCTCCCGAACAATTAGAACAAGTTGCCACACTCATGAAACAATGGGAAGATTCTAATAAAAATAAGGAGAATGAATGAGTTTCGGTACTGGTCAATTGGGTTATATCGTGGAAAAAATGCCCCCACAAATCATTGCTGTTATGGCTGATTTTTTAAGTGATAAACTGGGCGTGAATAAGCAAACGCCTAAACAAATTGAAAAATGGCTACAACATTTAACAGATAAACAAAATATTGAAGTGGTTTTTATTCCTGATGATGAATGGGCATATCGCTTAATGGGTGTAGATGCACGAAGCAAACCACTAGACAAGCTAATAGAGCTGCCTGAAAAATTCAGTAAAGACCTATATTCAGGCAATTGGTATGCTATTTATTTGATATTACATGAGCTAGGTCATGTATCTTTATCGCACAATAGAATTTTGCATAAAGATACACATTACCAACCAAGCAGAGACGAAAATCCAGAGTTTCACGCTGATTTATTTGCAGTTGTATTGCTAATTAAGGTCATGAAAATGCCAATTCAGCCACTATTTGAATTTAATTTACAAGACGGTGTTATTGATACTGCTTGCCACTTATTAAACAAAGAAAACCCTTATCAACTGTCTTTATTTTAAATAAAAACAACTTGGTATGCGACCAACACACCAAGCTGCTTTTAAAGTGGTGCTATTAATGCGACCAACATCAATAGCAAAGTAGTTTTCTTATCCGCTATTTGCAACAATACAAGACAGAAAATACTTTATCCTTGAAGTGAATTTTAAATCAAATCTTGTATTATTGTCCACAGTTCGCCAGAGATAAGCAACTTATTGTTTAGGAGCTGTTGTGATGACATACTCTGATGAACGCGGTGAATTTATTTTGCGCTGGACACGCACATTAAATGGCAAAGTTATCCGCGCCAAAAATAAACCGTTTAAAATCTATATCAATAAGCACTAATGTTTAAAAATTTTGAATTTTAGTGTTTGTTCTTGACTAAAAAGCCCACGCCCCACCGCGTGGGCTTTTTTTTGCTGCCTGAAACCACACACCGCCCTTATTGGCGGTTTTTTTGTGAAATTTGTTTTATTTAAAATCAAATAGTTAATCTAAAATACAATTAAATACAAACATTGTTTGTTTACAAAAACAGTCAATGTTTGTACAATTCATTTCACTTAATCAACAAACACCAACCAACCGAAAGGCGGCAAAAAATGATTTACCTAAACGTACCCTACGCAGCAAAAGAAATCGCCAAAGCACACGGCGCGAAATGGAATGCGGCAGTAAAAAAATGGTATGTGGTGGGTGCAGTGCCAGCAGCATTGCGCTGCTATATGGTTCAGGCAGTAGCAGCCCCACAAAAAGCCACGCCCCGCCCAAAAGTTTACACCGCTCAACAACGCGCACAGTACGCATTTATGCGCGGTATGCCCTAATCAATTTAATCACCCGAAAGGCAAATCAAAATGCAAAACATCGGATATGCAGATAACTATTGGGGACGGAATCCAAGATGTTACTACTATGACAGCAGCGATAGCCAATCTTCAAAAATTGAAGATGATTATCAAAGCGGCGGTTATGAAAAAATGATTGCTTTGATGAAAGAAAGTTTAGATGAAGATGAGTTTGCTGAATGCCAGCAAGACTTGGACGCATGGGCTAGATTGTGGTTTTCAGAAAACGCTGATTACAGTCAATCAGCCATTAAAGAATGGGTTGAAGATTATTGTGATTTTAGCGGAATTGATTGTTAAAGCTGATTTACTAGGCTGTTTGAATTTCAGGCAGCCTGAATAAGTTAGTTTCAACAACACAAAGGTGTAAAAAAATGGATGCTTATCAAAAGCTAATAGCGTTTGCGCGTGAAAATTCAAACGAAATTTTGCGTGTGAACGCTGCATTTTCCCACTTTATCAGCCTTGATGTGTGGGACAGCGCGAACTACGAAGACCAGTTTTCAGTTTCAACTACACCTGAAGCATTAACCGATGAATTGGTTAATGATTGGATAGCGCAAGCATCAGCCGCAATCAACAACTGGAGAGCAGCACAATGAACAACAATCAACATGACCGATATGTCAATGCCAGCGTGTCTATGATGGAAACAATGGCATCACAAGCCGCCCAACAAGGCGGCATCAGCGACATGGGCGCGGCGGCATTCGCTGCTATTTCTACAAATGTCATGCAAGCAGAGACTGTTCAAGCATCAGCCGCATTAACGCATTTAGACAACGTGTTAAGCGACATCCGCGACCGATATGCGGCATCAACGGCTGAAGTTTTTGAACGGCGCGGCATCAGCAAATAGGCAGCCTGAAATGGAATACTTTTCATACAGAAAGCGCGGCAAAAAATGGGAAATTTGCCGCATGGTTGAAAAATTGGACGTTGGTAGCTGGATGCGTCAAGCTGAAAAAATCCGCGAATTTAACAGTGAAAAAGACTGCATCAAAGCATACCAAGCGTTGATTGACCAGCAACCAATCCACCGCTCAACCAAATACCCAGCGAATCCCACTTCGCGCAAATACCCAAAGGAGGTTTAAAAATGGACGAAGTAATCACATTCACACTTCATTTCACCGTTGCCGAGCTTATCGGGCTTGGCTTTTTAGGCGGCGCGATACTCTGCCTAATCTTTGGGCTAATCGGTTACAAATTTGATTTGATGCGGTTCATCAAAGACAAAATGTAATCAGGCAGCCTGAAATTTCAAATCCAAACAGTTTCTACGAGACTGTTTCAGTTTGAGATTTTTTTAACTTTAGCAACGTAGGAGCTTGTCATGAGCCAAAACACAGAAATCATGCTGCAACAAACCAGCGCATTGGCGAAGCAGTTTAATATCGGCGGAGACCCAGCCGAATTATTAAATACTTTGAAAAATACTGTCTTTAAAGCAAAAGACACAGTTATCAGTAATGAGCAATTTAGCGCATTACTGATTGTTGCCAACCAATACAAATTAAACCCGTTTACAAAGGAAATTTACGCTTTCCCTGATAAACAAAACGGCATCGTTCCCGTTGTTGGTGTTGATGGGTGGGCGCGAATCATTAACAATCACCCACAATTCAACGGCATGGAATACCGTTACTCTGAAGAGACCACAACCCCAAACGGGGCAAAAACAAACGCCCATGAATGGGTTGAGTGCATCATCTACCGAAAAGACCGAGACCACCCTGTTGTTGTCCGTGAATATTTGGATGAGGTGTACCGAATGCCATTTGTAACAAAATCAGGCTATTCAGTAGATGGCGCATGGCAAACCCACCCCAAACGAATGCACCGCCACAAAGCCACCATTCAGGCAGCCCGTTTAGCCTTCGGATTTGCAGGGATTTACGACCAAGACGAAGCGGAACGCATCAACGAAAGCCAAGCCGCCCAAAACGCCGCCACCATAGACCCAGCAAGCGGTAAACCCGACCACCCCGAATATGACACACTCATACAAGCAGCCGAAAAATCCGCCAATCTCGGATTAGAAGCCTATAAAAACTTTTGGGCAAACCGTTTGACAGCAGAGCAGCGAAAAATCATTGGTACAGAAAACCATACCAAATTCAAAGCCATTGCTGAAAACACCATAGAAGCCCAAATTATCCAAAATGACACACCACAAGAAAGCGAGCCTGAACATGATGCAGCAGCGCACTGAAGAATGGTATCAAATGCGATTAGGCAAAGTAACCGCCAGCCGTATTTACGACATTGTCAATAAAACCAAAAAAGGCGATTACACCCAAAAGCGCGAAGATTACATGAATGAATTACTTTGTGAACGCCTAACAGGGCGACATGAAGAAACATACATCCATTCAGCCATGCAGCGCGGCATAGATTTAGAAGCGCAAGCCCGACAAATCTACGAGCTAGAAACCGCCAATGATGTAACCGAAATCGCCTTTGTGCCACACCCACGCATTGAAATGAGCGGCGCAAGTCCCGATGGGTTGATTGATGATGACGGCTTAATTGAAATCAAATGCCCCAAAACATCAACTCACCTAGATTTCCTGAATCGCAAAGAGCCGAAATTGGAATATATCTGCCAAATGCAATGGCAAATGGCTTGCACAGGGCGCAAATGGTGTGATTTCGTCAGCTACGACAACAGGCTGCCTGAAAATTTAGCTTATCACTCAATACGAGTTTTCAGAGATGATGATTTCATTGCTGATTTAGAAAAAGAAGTTATTAAATTTCTTAATGAATTAGACGAGAAAATCTCAAAAATTCAATCAATCTAATCAACCAAAAATCCAGTTATTAAATTTTACTTAATAGCTGGATTGGAGAGAAAAAAATGAATAATTCAAAACTAAAACGAAGAAATCCATGCGTAATCATTAATTTAAGTAATGACCATTCAAAAGAAAATGCAATCATACAACAAATTACTACTGAAAAAACCAAACGAGGCAGACCAAAAA
>JBHARQ010000219.1:0-10488 GCA_041831015.1 Simonsiella sp.
ACAATGTCCGCACATTGGGCGGAAAAATGGCAGGTGCAGCGCAAAATGCCGCCAGTTTTTGGGCAGCATTTGAAGGCGGTAAAGCAGTCGGCACGATGTTGCGTGAACAATTTGATTTTGTGCGCGATTTGGGTGATGAAATGTCCAAGCCGCTTGCCATGTTGCATTCGCTTTTGGAAACAGGCTCTCTTGAACAATACAACCGCGAATTTCGCACCACCAACGAATTAGCCCGTGAATTAGAACAAAATCAAAAAGCCGCCGCCAAAGCTGCCAAAGCACGCCAAGAGGCAGATAAAAAAGCCGCCGAACAAAAGCAAGCCGAACTAACCGCATTACGCAATCAATACGCTGAAAATCAGCGTCAATACGATGCGGTGTCAAACAGCATGAAAGTGATGGCAGAGCGCGGTCAGCAAGGCTCACAAGCGTATCAAGCATTGTCGGAAAAGCAAGCGAAATTGGCTGGCGAATTGATGCAAAACCAGTTGCAGCTTGAACAATTCGGCGACAAATCGGCAGATGGCGCGGCTAAAACTCAAGCAGCATTAAGCGGTTTGGGTCTAACTGCCGAGCAGTTATCGGGCGAATTGTCTGAAAACGCGCAACGCATTTTGACAGATTTTGGCACGGCAGCCAAAAGTGTGGGCAATGATGCCGACCAAATGGCGGTGTTGTTTCAGGCAGCCGCGCAAAAATTGGACGCGCCCGAAGCCCTTGCCGCACTCAAGCAGAATTTTATGGAAGCTGCTCATAAAGCAGGTTTGACTGTTGAGCAGATGAATAAAATCATCGCCACTGCACCACAGGTAGGGCAAGGCTTGGCGGCGGTGAGTAAGCCTTTGGGTGATGCAGAAAAAGCAGCTAATGCGCTGGGCGTGAGCTTGGACAATGCGTTGGTGGCTGGTACAGGGTCGGCGATGTCGGCTGCGTTGGTGCATTTTGACAAAATCAAGTCGCAATTAGACGGCTTGCAGCAAAACGGCATCAACACGGGCATTGTGTTGCGTGAGAGCTTAAGCAAATTAACCGACACCGCGCAATCTGAAAGCGATATTAATGCGCTGAAACAAGAAATTACGCAGCTAGGCGCAACGGGCAAGTTATCCATGCAAGACGTGGAACGTGCGATTTTAGCGGCTGACCAAAAATTAAACGAATTACGCGCCAACACCGACCCGACCGCGCAAGCATTTGAACGCTTGGGCATCAAAACAAAAGAAGCAATGCGCTTGAGCGCGGAACAGATGCGTCAAGACTTTGAGGCGGTGGAACAGAGCGGCGAAGCGGTTTCAGGCAGCCTGAAAGATAAATTTGCCCAAGTCGCAGCCGAAATGTTGGCAAGCGGCAACGCGCAACAGCAAGCGTGGGTGCAATCCAAAGCGGCGGCATACGATTACAAAGTAACGATTGATAGCACGGGCAAAGCATCGTTGCAGGCTGCAAATGAAACCGTCCAAGCGGCAGCAACTCAAACCGCAGCGCATCAGCAAGTTGCAGCCGCAGCGAAGCAAGCGGCAGCAGCGCAAGTAGATAGTCAAACACAAGTTGCCGATGCAACAGAAAAAACGGCGGAATCAACGCAAAGCGTTGCAAGAAAAGTCAGTGAATTAGGTCACACAATCGCTACGTTGTTCAAGCGCAGCGCAGGTGGAATTAGCGGCTATTTGCAAGCGTATGGCGCAGCAAAACGAGCGCATCATGATTTAAATAAGCAAATGCGTGAGCTGAATGACAGCACAGAAACGGGCATTAATTTATCTGACAATTTAGCAAAAATGCAAGGATTAGTGTCTCGTCATGCTGATGCGTTGAATAAGACATCATTGTCTAAATTTCACGCTGCGATTGATAAAGCGCGTCAGAAATTGCGCCAAATGGCTGATGAAGCTGCAAATACTAAAAAAGCACTTGAAAAACAGCTACTCAACGCGCAAGGAAACGCAAGTGCAGTTGCCGAGATGGAACAGCGTGAAGCGATTGATGCCTTACAAAAGCAACTGGATGCTGCTAAAAAAATGGGCAATGACAAAGCGGCAGCAGATTATCAGCAGTCTATTGAATTACAAAAGCGCATTTATGAAACAGAGCTGAATCGCCAACGCGCCGAAGCTGAACAAGCAAAACGCGAAGCGGCGGAAGCTGAAGCTGCTGAAATCAAAGCAAAACAAGACGCAGAACGCGCTCAACGTGAACAAGCTCAACGCGAAAGCACATCACGCGTGCAAAACATCACGCTGCCCGAATTTAAACTGCCCGAACCGCAATTAGATTTAAGTGCGATTGATTTGAGTAATGTGCAGATTGATACGAGCGCGATTTCAGATGCACTCGCTCAACGCGATAGCGCGAATTTAGCGCAAATTAAGGAGCAGTTACCACAATTAATCAATGATTTGATTCCGCAAATCGCGCAAAAACTGATTGAACAAATGCAAAAAGACTTCAAACGGGGTATCTAAATGGACGATATTGTTTTAACGCGCTTGGATACAGGGGCAAAAGTGTTTTTACCGCCTGATATTCGCTGGGTGGATGAGTACGAATGGCATGCCATCGCACAAGCCACGCCCGAACGCACATTAGACGGTGGTTTGGTGGTACAGCAGGGTAAAAAACGAAATGGTCGTCCGATTACTTTGCGTGGCGAATGGGCGTGGTTGGATTTGGCTACGGTGCGTGAATTGCGCGATTGGTCGGATGTGCCTGAATTGACGATGACTTTACGTCATTATGATGGGCGTGAATTTCGTGTCATTTTCCGTTTGCATGATGGTGGTTTTGGCAAAGTTGAGCCTGTTCGTTTTGCCGTGCCTGAAGTGGGTAATGAGCCGTATTCTGCCGAAATTTATTTGATGACGTTTTGATTTAAATGGGTTTTAAATACAGTTTAAATATTCAGGCAGCCTGAAAAAAAAGGTAAACAAATGGAACGAAAAACAGAAATTACGCAACAAGACTTACGATTTTACGCCAGCCAACGCTTAACCGACCAAGATGATGGCGGTGGTGCAATGACGGGGGTTGAGCTTAATGGCGCGGACAATGAATTTTTTGACGCGGTGTCGGATTTGGACAAGACACGCGGTCGCGTCAATGTACGGCTGGCGTATGCGACTGTGAGCCGTGATGATGCGGCGGAATTATTGGGCGCAAATGTGATTATTAGTGAGCCGCCTAGCGACCCTGCTGTGTCTGTATTGGCTTGTCCAGCCGATTTTTACGGTCAGACGCGAGCGGAAATTTTACCGCGCATTGAAGCCTATTCAAACCCGACTATTGCCAGCCGCATGACGCTATTAGGCAAACAGCTTAAAGGCAGTCGTTTGGTACAAACGTATCAAATGCTGGATGCGCCCCTGCCATTGGTCGGCGAGCGGTACGCGCTGGGCTATTTGGACACGAACAAGCAACAGCAATACGAGTATTTCCGCATTGACAAATTAAATCATAGTGTTCAGACATTTGAAGATGACAAAGGCACGTTCCAAGTGCGCGTTTTGGAGATGGAAACGCAGAATGCTTTATCGGTGGATTTGCAAGGTTTGAAATCGCCATCGCGCACTGCAATCACGGCAGATGTGGAAGTGCTTAAGACACAAGTGTCTGATAGCGGTAAATATTATGGCGTACGTCCGCTCAAATCTGCTTTGAAACAAGGCGATTTGAAAGTGTCGGTGGATACGATTTTTGAAAAACTTGTCCCGACTTCAACAATGGAAACGGCTCATGCTGACGATTGGGCAGGCGGCAAGCCTTTGTGGATTGAAACTGCGCCGCGCCGCGTGGTGTATGCAGGTTCGGCGTGGGTGTCAGATGGCAATGTGTATTTTGACACGGGCGTATTGCCCACATCTGTGGAATTAGACGGCTGGACGGATGACGGTTCAGGCAGTCTGAAAAATGCCAGTGGCGCAACGCTGCAAATTGATTATGTGAAGGGCATTATTTACAACGTAAAAAACATGATGCTTGGGAAAATTTATGCTGTGCCAGCAGTACAGTATCGCAATTATGCCTACTCTTCTGTTGTGCCGATTAAAGAGACCAATCAAGGTACTGAATTTGCGTTGCTGCTGCGCCCACGTCCGACTCGTGGCAGTGTCGGTGTGTCATTTCGTGCTGGTGGGCAATGGTACGATTTGACGGAGCTTGCAGACGGTGTTTTGCGCGATGAAAGCGGTGAAACGCGTGGCGAAACCACACGTTCAGGCAGCCTGAAAATCAGTTTGCCTGTGCTGCCTGATGTGGGGAGCGGTTTAATTGTTTCTTGGTCGCCCGATGGCTTTTACAAAACGTTGGGTGATAAAGAAGCAGGCGAAGCCATTGCACCGCAACCGATGACTGCCGCAGCACGATTGCCCACTAATCCAATGGTGCGTCTGAAACCCAATACATTGCGATTAAGCTGGAATGACGGCTCGCCGCGCACCGCGCAAGACAGCAATGGCTCAATTACAGGAGCTTGTGGCGGTTATGTTCACTATGCACAAGGTCATTTTTATCCTGTGAACTGCAATGCTGCTGTGCTGGATTGGACTGCTGAACAGTACATTGCAGCCAGTCAGCGTAAGGTGGTTGATGTGTCATCAAACAATCAGTCAATGTCGTTTACTGCAGGTGGCAAGATTGCGCGTGGTAGTTTAGCGATTAATTTGCCGATTGGATTGCGTAGCGATGAAGTGGTTGTTGCGACAGAAAGTTTGTTAATAAGCAGCAGTAGCGCATCAAATCCAATCATGCGGTCAACGCCATCTCGTCCGAGTGGTTTAGATGCTGTCCGATTAGTAAGTTAAGATTAATAAAGGATATTTTATGACAACATTTCGCAGCGATACTGCGCTGATTTATGACGATGGTGCAGGTGGTTTAATGACAAACGGGCGCACGATTGAAGGTGCAAGTGTTGATTATGATTCGGGCGATGTGTTTATTCCGCTCGCGCCATTCAAACAGCCTATTCATACTGCAGAATACAGTGAATTTGCGCTGACCAATACTGCGCCTAAATACGTTGCTGCATCGGGTAGCCGTACCACAACGCAGGTTACGGTGATTGCGCCGCAACACGCTTTATTGGAATGGGTGGCAAGTGATGAAACGCGAACGGTTAGCGACACCATCCGCACCGCCAGCCAAACTTTTGACGTGTTACAAAATATTCCCATCCCACGCATTGCTTTGCTTAATTCTTGGACATTTGAATTGGCAGGTAAACACACGATTGAACGCGACGGTGTGTTGTACCAAAACTGGGATTACAACACGGGGACAGGCACGGTGGTGGGCAGCCTGAATGCTGCAACGGGCATTGTTACCATCAATAATCTTGCGCCAAATGAAAATCCAAATATCAAAGTATTATCAGGGATTTATCATCAAGGGGAGTATGGTATGCAAGCCTTTCATGGTCGTACCGCCGCCGCGCCTGTTCGCCCCGAAAGTTTTACTGCCTATGCCGAAACGGGTAATGCCACACTGCGTGGTGATTCACAAGCCGATGGCAGCATTACGGGCGATTTAACAGGCACGATGGATTACGACACAGGCTTGTTTACGGTAACTGCGGAGCAGATTGTGCCGCCCGAAAGCCTACGCTATAACGCTGTGTCGCAAATCAGCATTCCGTTGGACAGTACGATTGGTATTAATGCCGTGCGTTTGCCTGCCGATGGGCGCGTGCCAATTTTTAGAGCAGGCGATGTGATTGTGATTGGCAACCAAATCACGCAAGACTTGGGCAGCGCACACACAAGTGGTGGCACGATTGCGCTGGAACGCCCTGATGCTGACCGTGTGTGTATTGTAGATGCGAATGGTAAACACGTTCTCGCCACACAATACGACATTGTTTCAGGCAGCCTGAAATGGGCGCAAAACTTGGATTTATCAGGTTATGCCATGCCACTTTCTGCCAAATTGAAGTACGAAGAAGAAAACCGTTTGATGGGCGTGGACATTTCGGGCAGCCTGAAATTGCAACATGGCTTATCTCGTGATTATCCAATGGAAAATACATACGTTTCCAGCGCAATTATTGGCGGTGATTTAGAAGTTCGGGCAACCGAGCCGTTCTCACAAGCCGCTTGGCACAAGAAATATGAAAACACGCGTCATGGCGATGAAATTCTGGCGAAATTAAACGTGAAAGATTTTCCAATTAAATTGACTTCACGCGGCGCGATTAATGGTCGATGGTTGATTGAATTTAGCTCATCAACACAGTTCCGCTTGTATGAAGAACGGCTTGGTTTGGTTGCTGAAAGCGATACGCTGACCGACCTTGCGCCAATCAATCCAGCGACTGATAAGCCATTCTTTACTTTACCCTCTTTGGCGTTTGGTGGTGGCTGGGAAGCGCGAAATTGCATTCGTTTCAATACGTTTACGACGATGATGGGCATTTGGTTTATTCGCGCTGTGCAGCCAACTGCTGACAAAACCAGCCGTGCAGATAAATTTACTGCCTGTTTGCGTGGCAATACAAAAGTGATTTCTTAATAAAGGAGACAATATGTTTAGTCAAACCACTAAAATTCCTGCGAAAGTTTACCGTAGCACCGACCCTAATGCTCCCCAATTAACAGCCAATTCGGGCTGCTTGAAAACGCTGTTAAAAGCGT
Organism: Simonsiella sp.; assembly: GCA_041831015.1. Lineage (GTDB taxonomy): Bacteria > Pseudomonadota > Gammaproteobacteria > Burkholderiales > Neisseriaceae > Simonsiella. The sequence continues at coordinate 6,624 of JBHARQ010000219.1, forward strand.
GTCTGGTAACAGGCTATGGCGAAGATGGTCATTTCAAGCAACCTTTGGGTTGGGAAATGTTATTTGAAGAGCCAAATAATGCCGTGTTTCGTTCACAATCACATGAATCAGCACGTTTTTATTTGCAAGTTTTGAATGAAAATACGACTTATGCAACAACAACGCCCTATCGACAAATGGCTGAATTGATGACGGGTACGGGCTATTTCGGCTTTCCAAATGCTTTAGAAAATCGATTTGCGTACGCTGGCTCACGAACAAAGGGCGAATGGATGCTAGTTGGTTGCGACCGCGCTTTCTGGTTAGTGATACTTGAGAATAATAAAACATCGCAAGTGCTGTTTTTTGGCGATGGGCGACCGCTGGCTGCTGCTGACAATACTTGCTTTGTGTATGCAAATACCAATTACTCAACAGCAACAGATTTTGATACGGGCTCATGGAGAAAACCAATGCTTGCGACAGGTTGGCAAACTTTTAACCCAGTTCAATGCGATTTGATTTACCCATTTCAAACGATTGCAGCGTATCCAGACCCGATTCACGGTGGCTTGTTAGCTCATGACATCTTTATCATTGAAGGGAAATCACGTCGTGCTGTGTTACCAGCTTTATTGCATACAACCAATAATTTAAGCGCGTTACCAAATTGGCAAACCATTAAATTGGATGGCGATGATGCGGAATATGTGTATCTGAATATTGCAGACGGCGTGCAAGAAATGAATTGTTTTTTATTAAACACCAGCTATTTTGAGTACGCATAATGAGAGCTAAAACAAAAGTTTATCGTCAAAGTCTATTAACGGGTCGCGGCTATTTTGCAGGCGAAGGTGATGGCATTGTTACAGTCGGTCTGATGCCTGCCAGACGGCGTGTTCTTTGTTTTGATGAACAAACCATGCGCTGTGTGCGTGATGTGTATTCAAACGCAGAAGATGGCACATATCGCATTGATAATTTAGATGAAACACGCACATATATGTTGGTAGGCTACGACAATCATGGCAAATTCCACCCCGAAGCATGGTCAGGAATGCTGCCGCGCAAAATGGAGTAAATATGGAATTAAAGCCACACAATGTGCCATTTCACTTTAATCTGCGCGTGGTGCAGCGTGATGTGTTGCCATTTGAATTGGGTGGCAACAGGCAGCCTGAAAACCCAACTGATACACCCAATCCACCCAAACCACAATCCAAACCACCTATTGTAAGTACAGATTGGTCGGCGATGTGGTCGGCGGTAGCAGATGTGGGCGCGTGTGAGACAACGAATTGGCAATCGGCTGATTTACATCATGATTTGCTGATGACATGGGTAGATGTCGCACCCATTTCAGGTTGCCTGAAAATGGGTGGTGGCGATGTATTTGACTTGTGGCGTGTGTTTACAGGTGTGTCGGGACGTGTGGCTGGACTACATCATTGTTGGCAAAAGGAAATCGTGTTTGCACCGCGTGTTGAGTTGTGTGCGTCAAGTGTGTATCGGGCGAGCGTGCATTATGCTGCGTGTGCGACCGCTCGCCAATCCTACGCGCCACATTTGACTGCTTGTGCAGCCAATCAACAGCCAATGGCGGTTTTATTAGCAAATTGTTTTACTGATAAATCAGAAAGTTTGCATCTTTCAGGCTGCCTGAAAACATCAATGGGTCGTAGTGTGCAGCCGCCGTGCGAATATTACCCAATCCCGATTGAGCCGACCCCACCGACACGCAATAATCGGTGTAAAACGCCTGATAGCAACCGCATTCCATTTCATTTCAGTAAGCGGCGAACAGAATATCATGCGGCGCGGATACCGTTTCCGTTTAGCTGCACAACGGCGGAAGCGCAAGTGCCGAGTTTGGATGGTTATATGATTTTAAATGAAATTTCAGCAAATTTAGCAGATGGTACACCTTTGATTTTATTGTCATTAAATATCCGTTCGGATATGAGCGGATATTGTTGGCAAGCAGATTTGACTGTTGCCCCTGATTCATTTGCAAAAATCCACTTCAGGCAGCCTGAACAAAGCGTTATTTCAGTATTTTTAAATGAAGAACGCTTTGATTTTTTAGCAGAAGATTTTAGCGACAATCGCCAATTTGGTACGCGCAGCTACACAATTACAGGTCGCAGTATCACAGCCCATTTGGGCGCAGCTTATGCACCGCAGGGCGCAGGCTTGGTAGATGCGGATTTGTACGCACGACAAATTGCTGATTCACAATTAAAATTCACAGGATTTACAATAGGCGATTGGACGATTGTGGATTGGCTTGTGCCAAAAAATGTGTACAGTCTAACAGACAAAACACCGATTGCTGTTTTGCAAGACATCACGCAAACGGCTGGTGGATTTGTGTGCAGCCATCCCTATTTGCCGCGCCTTGATATGAAACCGCGCTGGAAAATGGCGGCGTGGGAATTGGGCGGTGCTGCGCCTGATGTACAAGTGCCGAGTAGTGCCATTATCAGCATAAGCGGACAATTACAGCAAAATCAACGTGCCAATGCGGTAGGTGTCATAGCATCTCATCATGCAGGCAAGGCTGCAAATGTTCATCGGCGTGGTTTGGCACAAACACCGCGTTTGGGTGATTTAAGCCATGCGCTGTACACCGAATATTCCGTTTGCGCGGCGGCTGGCGTGGCAGCATTGAGTGATTCAGGTGTCCATAAGACGGAGACTGTGAAATTACCATTAATGCCCAAATACGGGCTAAATCGGGCAGAATTAGGGACAATTTGGCGATTTGATGAGCCATCTATTTCGTGGCGCGGCGTGATAACAAGTGTGCAAATCAGCGTGGAAATGCGCGATGATGTTCCCGTGATTTATCAGACGCTGGGTGTAAACAGATATATGGATGATTAGAAAATGAATATTTATCAACAATTTGGTGCGTTATTCAAACCCAGCCAACGTGGTGTAGCAAAAATCATTGCAGATAAGCGCGATGGCAGCTATCTAGCCCGAACAACACAGGCGCAAAATGAGATTCTGTTGTATGGTAACGGATACACGGCTGGTCAGACAGTTTATTACGATGTAACAAATGGTCAGATTGTGGGTGTTGCGCCAGATATTGAAGTGCAGGATATTGCTGTTTAATCAATGTACTGAAGTGCATCATGCCCGAAAAATAAACGCCGCGAGATATACTGGCGGCGTTTTGAAGAAAGACGGCGGTGTGGGCGCGGTAGGACGCGACACCACACCCCATTGCAGGGTAAGCTGCGTTGGAAAGCCGCCACCTAGCTAGGCGGCGTGTATTATATACTAACGCACAAGGCAGCACACAATGATTTTTAAACCTTTGTTTTGTAATGAATGTAATCGTAAACTTTTAGAGATTTCAGGCAATGGCATTATCAAAATCCATTGCAGACGTTGCAAACATCTGAATATATTTAACAATTAAAATAGTGAACAGTTTGCGTACCAAGCGTACCGACGGCGCGTGTGTCTGACAACAGGCACACGCTAACCGTCTTCATGTACGAAAGGGCGTAAAATGTCAAAGACTTATCATCAAGCACCATTACCATTTACTGGGCAGAAACGCAATTTTTTAAAGGCGTTTAAACATGTTTTAAACGAACAAATTTCAGGCGATGGAGAGGGCTGGACAATTATAGATGTGTTCGGCGGTTCAGGATTGCTGGCACACACGGCGAAACGCTGCAAACCAGCAGCGCGTGTGATTTACAATGATTTTGATGGCTATGCCACACGCTTGCAGCATATTGATGACACCAATCGTTTGCGACAAATTATCTTTGATTTACTCAAAGATTACCCACGCAAAACAAAGCTGACACCAGCACTTAAGGCTGTTGTTCAGACCACATTGCAGACATTTGGCGGTTATGTA